>NZ_SDHZ01000003.1:0-300000 GCF_004118675.1 Filimonas effusa
TTGTTGTCAATGGTGGAGTGAAAATCTCCTTGTAGTAACTTGGCTGGGGAAGTAACTGTATACTGTTTCCCCAGCCCTTTTTTTATTAACACCTGTTTTTATTTGGTTGAACCATAGAATGCAACGGCGGTCAAATAGAAATATTAAAAGCCGACTCCCAAAAAGCAACAACGGGGAAGTGAAACGAGTGTATCTTTCCCCGTTGCAGTACGACTACCTCCTCTTGCCATTTTTGTTGTTATCTTCCCCAACCTCCCTATTACGTCCAAAAAATGATCGAAACTGCTGCATTACTCCCTGGTGAGCATTTTGGGTATTTTGATTGCCTCCATCATTGTTTTGAGCCGCAATTGGCTGCTGTCCGTTAGCGGGCGTATTAGGACCAGCTGTATGATTTGACTGCGCATATTTTTGCTGGCGTTCATTTGTACTTAGTACAACCGGCCTGGAAAGATTTTTCCTTTCCGGCTGTACTTTTAAAAAAGGTACCGGACTTAGGACTTTTCCATCCATATTCTTAATCTTCAATCCCTCAGGGGGATTAGCAGAAACTAATAATTCCGATACACCTGATGCATTACGAAATTGTACAATAACCTCACTACCTTTCCTGATATGGTAAGCCAGCCTATTTACGTACTGGTCATCATCCATATTCAGGAAGTTAAATCCCTTTAGTTTAGATTCAACATTACGCAGGCCCCCAACGAATTCTATTCCCAAACTACCATCGGGTTGCTCCTTCATTCTCAGCCATGTATCGAATTTTGAAGGGACGCGCTTCAGGTCCTGACGGTCTTTCAAGTTATTCCCTTCGACAATATTGCCTTCGGAATCCACATAGTCGTACCGCTTTAACGTTTTGTACACAGCCCTTCTCTCTTCGTTCCTGTTCCCATCCTCAAGGAGGTTATACATTTCCAGGGTGGTCAACTTAAAGTAATCACTAAATTCAAACGACTTATTATGATCGGCATCAATTTTCGCCTGACGCTCTAGTGTGGCCTTATCCATTTGAATATCCACGTCAGGACCATATTTCACCATCAGTCGGTTGAAAATCTCCGGTTTTTCCTGCTGAACGATTAATAAGTCCTTGGTGATTTCACTTTGATAAGCGGCAAAAGCAATATTGTATTCATGGCTATTTTCAGGTGTTACAAAATCTTGACTGGGTGGGTTTGCCAGACGGGCTTCCAGATCCGCAGTATTGAGGTCACCAATTTTCTCATGATGAATATCGATTTCCTTACTTACCATAGCCAGCGCCCTATTATAGTAGTAGGTATCATCTATCAAGTTAAAGGTGGCCTCAATACTTATTATTGTAGGGCTATCGTCAAATCCGGCCATCCCGAAAGTCTTAATTTCTGGTCTTCGGGTAGCCATTTGCTCCTGCAATGTATCCAAAACTGTTTCAGGTAATTGCCTGATACGAACTGTATCTGTTAATACCGCAAAATTCTGACCTACGTTGTTTTCAAAATCATTCTGCACATTATCCATAACTCAAAAATTAAAATGTAAAAATTATTTCAAAGTCCGCATTCCGCCGGTTGTAGTTTTAATCTCTCTGTCCCGGTGAAAAGACTTTCTTTCCACTGGAACAGCCACTTTTGTTTCAGGTTCATTGTTTAAGACAGGTGAATTCTCAGGTTCTTGCTTAGGAGCAACGAAGGGCTGGGGAAAGGGCGTGGCAATGGGATTCGTATTAAGCACTGCAACATTTTCAGACTGTTTAGGTGGTTGCAATTGGTCTGCTTTCACTTGTGGCGATACATATACTGCCGAAAGCTGGTTGCTCTGGGCAAATTTCCCGGAATTCGTAACGGATACCTTATCAGGAGTTACTGCTAACATACCCGAATCATTCAAAAAAGCAGGTTTCCCATTAAAAATCCGGTCAATCGCTCTCGTTACAGTATAATTCAGCTTTTGAAAAAAGCCTTTCAAACCAGGAAACAGGGTAGCATCCATTTGTCGTATCTGCCCTTTGACAAACTGTAAATCATCATACTCACCTTCTGTAAGATTTAGCTTTTTGTGTTGGTCAACGATTCGCTTCCATACCTGTAAGCGAAGCAGATTAAATTCCCGGTCTTGCAACAATTCCGGGCCAAATTTCTGGATGTACCCCGCTTGCTTCGCATCCCAGCGGTTCATCGCCACTTCTACCCTATTTGTCTCCATATGCCTAAATTCAGTTCACTGTTAGGAAATTCCCTTACCCATGCGCGGCGCGTTCAGCATCACCCGTGCATTATCCTTCCGTTTCATTTTAAGCAATGGCTGTTTTGCTGGCTGCGAAACATTATTCGTCAAGGCAGGTTCCGCCGTCTTGACGCTTTGGGCATTGGAGTCATAAGGAGTACTACTGATACGTCGTTTCTCCTGCTGTTTAGCTATTACTATTATCGCGGCATTTCTAACCTCCTTGAAAAGGAATGCAGCCACATTCCAGACAGCCCGGACAATATCTACAGACCAACGTTGCCACCAGGGGTATAATTGTTGTCTGGCAGCTCTTAAATGCGCTTTTAAAATCTTCAAGGATGCCTTCACATCTTTATCCTGCGTATTTTTAAATTGTTGGTAAAGATTACGAAGGTGTTTATGCTTCACCTTTAAAAAAGATCTTGATTGCGTGGTATTTGCCCCTAATGTCTTTTGGTACAACTGCTCTTTGGCCGCCCACCGTTGTAATGCTTCTTCAAGCGGATTCATTTTAACACCGGTATCCTTTTTCATTATGGCTCCATTTTATCAGGGAATAATGGTTTTGCTTTCAAGATGTCTTTCCCCTTGATCTTCAATTGAAGATGCCTATCGCCATTCTTCTCAAACAGGTCGATTGTCATAAACTTGGAATCAGCTATCGTAAACTGAGGGAAAGCTAAAATCCAAGTCTGCCCCGATCTATTGGAAACAACCTCACCGGGGGATAATAACTGATAAACAGGCGAAATTTCCTGTTCCAGTACAGAGGTACGCTTCGCTTTGGATTTATCCCGCTGGTATGTTTTGCTATAATCAATGATGTAAGGGATATTGGATCGATTGGCCAGTGTGAGATGGAAATAAAGGATGCCATTGTCTACATAAATCCCGCGAAGGTTGATTTTCATACCATTATTGCTTGCTTTGGCATGCCGCGCCATTTTCTTGAATAAGGAGATGGTATCCACATTTCTCCTAATGGTGTTTAAGGTTGGGGAAGCTGTGTCCGATTTAGGCAACAACCCTGTAATAGAGGGCCTTCCCGGTGCTTTTAAACGATATTCTAACGATGGCGCAACTTCGGTAAAGAACACTCTTAAAGAATAGATGGCACCGTCATCGGTAAAAACAGATAAGGTAGTCGGCTTAAAATTCTCCCGGTTGGCTTTGATTTTAATGACACGTTTGTTATTGCTGACAATTTTTGCCAGTATATCTGCCGATCCCCTGTCATAATCCTGAACGGGAGCATCAAATACCACTAAAACTGTCTCGTAAAAACTTACATATATGTTTTTCACTTCACCAGCAACCTGAGCGTGTACCCTGGAAAAGAAAAATCCAACAAACAATAAATTAAACAACATCACCTTTTTCATTTTCACATTATTATTAGTCATCAATAAATTTCAATCTCACACAGTTAGGATTTCTGCCTGCTTATTCTTCCTGCTTTCTTTTTAGGCGGTTCCGGCAAATGCCATCCTTTTATTTTTAACTCATGCCGCATAAAAGAATGCGCTTCCTTTAGCGAAGGAAAATGATTGGAGAAAGATTGCCGGGGATAATATTTCTCGCAGAGTGACCTAAGACGCAAATCGCCTGCTGTTAATAGGGCAAAAGGAGTTCCAGTAAAATACTTCACTTGAAGTTGTTTACTTATGGAATATCCTTCGGTGCCTGCCTGCTCTAATTCATATAACTGCATAGCAATCGACAACATTGTACTATAGGCTAAATCATCTTTCTGTACAGGCAGGGTCCAATCAATTTCCGATAGCCGTTGCTCCAGCATCGCAGTGTCAATACTCCCGATTTGATGATGATCGAGAACAATAGGGAGCTTTAATAAAACTTCATAATCGATAAGGTCTACCGTTTTCGGGTCGGCCATCAATCGAAATACCAGGTAAACAATCAGGTCATCTTTTCCTTGCTTTTCCTGGAAGTTAATAGCAACCTGTTTTTGACCAGTTTGTAATGCCTTCTCCAATGGTGTTTTCGCCGCTTGCAGGCCAAGTTTATCCAGCTGCTCCAATGTAATTTTTGCCATAGCTTATATTTTATTCCTGGTTGTTACCATCCAATAAAAGGATAGGGTGGCCGCTCTTGATGGTTACTTTGATCAGTTTTGTTTTTTTAGACAGCAAACTTTTTGCAGCGCTGATGCCCGCCGATGCGGCTTGTGTTCCGATATTTGGATCAAGTGAGGCCATTTGTAATGTTTGTATTGCATTAGTGGCTTCGTCCTTTGCCACATCCCTACCGATAGCACCTGGAACACGAATACCTGCAATACCGTCACCATCATAAATAATTAGCGATACCGGATAGATGTTTCCCTTGTACTGTATTTCCTTTATTTCACCGTTTAACCGTTCATTGTTGAGGTTACATATTCCAAAAGCGTTTGTGCCTTTGGGAATTAGCTGTCCTTTGATAAATATATCCTGCGTCAACCGGATTTTTAAAGCGGCACCAGTAACAAGCGTTTGCTCTTCGTCTACTACAGCCGAGATGGCATTGGTTCCAGCTGGTTGCTCACCCATATCATCCTGATCAAAAAACTGGTTCTTTTTACCGGGCTGAAAATATATGCGCGTAAGCGAATCCTTCCATTTACTAAAAATGGAATCACCTGTATTGGCAGCAGATGGCAGTAAATCATCGCCTTGCGACCTGGGAGAAATGGTAACGGGATAGACTTTACCCTTATTCTTTAATGATTCCTCCTTCAACTTATTCTTTATCCTGTCAGGATTTTGAATATCAAGTACTTTGTCGAGCATATTGTCCAATTGCATCATTTCCGGGTCCGGCACACCTGATCCGGCCTGCATTGCCTGCATCATCTGTTCAATACGCTTTAATTGTTCGTCCGTCTCACTATGCATGGTATCCCGCGCTTCATAGGGCCTATTGATGGACACTTGTTTATCAGGAGTGGCTAATTGTTTTTGTAATACAGCAAGCTGTTGCTTTACTTTATCTTCTCCTTCTGTAGGATTACCCGCTTTCGTTCTCTTAAAATTCATCGATGGAACATCGGGATGATATACCTCTTCACTGTCTGTTAGCGGAGCAATTGCATATGGGTCTCGTTGAGCCAGGCTTCGCCATGAGAGAGAGTCATTTTCTGCCTTCCGATACAACGACAGCTTATCCATACCTTCTTTTTCCTCAACTTTGGGCGAAGGCAGGCTCTTATTAAAACCCGGCTTTGCCGTTATTGGCTCTTTAGTACTTTCTGCCCCACCCATGCCATAAAAGATTAAGCATAGAAGCGGAATGATTACCACTGGCATGAATAACAATATCCTCACTTTCAATTTCTCTTTTTCCATAATTGTTATTATTTCTTTGGATACAATGAATTAATAATTTGCAGCATGCTATCCAGCAAGCCGGGATGTTCCTTTTCAATGGACTGAATTTCCTTTTGTCCCTCTTCAGTTCTGCGCATACTGTCCAGCATGACTGAAAAACTATATGCCCGTATGGAATCCAGCTCACTGTAGTGTGAACTCCTGCCTTTTTCCGCAGGAAAAACAGGGGGCGGTGAAGATTGTATCGGGGGGATACCATTTATAGGCAAAATATGTACTCCGGGAATGACGCAGATAATACCTGCTGCGCTGAAAATCAGTATAAAAAAACCGAAAAATGCTTTCTTCTGCTTTACAGTCAATTTGTCTAACAGCGTATTTAACCTGATAGCAACTCTCCTTAGCTTCCTGTCTGTAAAAGCCGCCAGATTGCGCCATAAAAAGGTTGCAGTTGCATCACTATTATTACTAGGTCTCCACCACATATCTTACTTTTGTTTTACGGTTAAATCAGTGTTATCTACTATAGTCCAGCGTTCAATCAAGAACCCATGCGGATTATTTTCAGTTCTGGTATTCAGATCCCTGATCACACCATCAGTAATCAAATTGCGGGTAACTGTTGATGTTGGCCTGACAATTCTCAATTTTCCATAAAACCGAAATGGATAAGGATGGTGATCAATATCTACATGCACACTATCACAGGTAACCTCCTGACTGATGTTGCCAGATACAACCTGATCATAATAACCGGCTTCCTTTAAATCATCGTACTGATCTTTTGCTGACTTATCGGCCAGATACATTGCCTTACTTAAACCGGCTTGTATGGCTTTCTCATCAGGTGTTAGAGAAAAGAAAAGGCTGTGAAAAACCTTAATATGGTCACCTGCTTCAATGGGAACATTATCTTTCCTGCTTGCTGCGACTGCCTGAATGGCCTTTCCATTTACGATTACAAATACCCTTTGCTGTGCTTCACCCGCATACAGATAACTCTTATAAATGGTATAACAATTAATGATGATTGTGGCAATAATCACTACTGCGGTAAACAAACGAATATGCTTGAACGCTGATTCTATATTTTTAAACTGCTGGAACATTCTACACAATTTTCACGATCCACATTATCAAATTCCATTTTATCAAGACCGGATTCCAAATGGATTAGTAGCAACATCGACTACTTTACCAGCCGTATTATGCGCATGACTGGTCACCTTCTGTTGTAATGCAGACCCACCACCGGCATGCACAATCCAGTCGGCAATACTAGGGACGGTAGTATAACATATGATACCAATCACCATGAACACCAGATAGCCAGCATCATACAATCCGAAACTTGTCACCCCATTAGTAGCAAGGGCGTCTAAATCCATTTGAATCAAATGTTGCTGAATGGTTCCCAATACGGAGCCAAGTATGTTACAGATAGGCAGCCATAAGTAAATATTGATATACCTGGCAAGGTAAACAGGCAGTGTATGGTGTAACCCGTCAAATACGCTCAGTCCTAACACCAGCGGTCCCAATATGCCTAATAAAATAAGATTAAAAACTCTCAGGGTGTTAATACAAAGAGATGCAGCAGCATACAGGATTTGCAGGATGGTAGACAGTACCATTTTAAGTTCATTCTGCATGTTGTACTTCATTTTATCCCATATAAATTGCATTTCTTTCCAGATCCTTGAGAACATGCCACCACCGCCGTCACTGGGATGCGCATATTTCACCCATAGCGAATAGTCTCCTTCCTGGGTTTCGCCTACTAATGCCTGCCATTGTTCGGTATTTTTTACTGCCGCCTCCTTTTTTGCAAACAGTTCCTTTACAGCGGCGTCAGAATTGACCACCATCTCTTTTGTACCGTTCACTGTCGGAGATAAAAAACCGTTAAACACTGCCAGAACGGCGGGAAAGTTTAATATGACAAGCGTGATAGCGAAAGGTCTCAACAACGGGTATACGTCAATAGGTTCCGCTGCCGCCATGCTACGCCAAACCCTGTGACCGATGTAAAAAACGGAAGCAAGACAAGCGATGGCCCTGCCCACCCCGATCAGACTGCTACATTTGGGTAGCATATCATTGTACAACTTATCTAAAACAGCCTGCAATCCATTTATATGGTCTGCAACGCTCTGCGCTGATGCTATCGAAGGTATCAGCAGCCCGCCAGCTATAGCCATTAAAACCACACAACTACATTTCATATCTACACTATTTTAAAACAGCTCAAAAATCACTTCAGGTCTAGCAGCGTTTGCAGGCCATTGTTTTCACCAGTTTCGCGAATAAGGTTAACCATATAAGTCCTGGTATCGATATTGAACAACCGAAGGAATGTAAGTTTCCCTTGTACATCGCCATAGATCCTGTCAATTGCTTTCAGGCGCTCATCATCCGACATCCTTAAGGAACCAGACGTGATTACCATTGTCAACTCAGATAAGTTCCTGAGCGATCCATCATACAGGTTATTCAATACACGGCTGATATAATCTCGATAAGAGCTTTGGAACACGCTGGCCGATCCAAACGTTTGCCAGGCTTCCTTTCCTTCCTTTAAAATCGATAACTGACAAGAAATAATATCACCGACACGCTTGTATTTCTTTACCTCCGGACTAACAATGTAAAGTCCGTCCAAAAAAACTTCGTGTAATTTGTAGTTACCACTGGCTACGTCTCTAACCTTATTATACCCATCTGAAAGTATTCTGTACCCCTTATACATATCCTGCAAAATGCTTTGCAGCTGTGTTAGCTTATCAACATTCAGCCACAACTGAGCTAACTCCGTTCCCTGTGCATTCCCTTGACGGGGTATTATCAACAGTAATAACAATACTGTAAAAAGCCACTTCATACATCACTATTTAACATCTAACAACACCTGCAAAGCATTATCTTCCGACAATTGCTTTTCAATATTCTTATCTATAGAAATTACAAGCTGATAATATTTTCCTGCATCAGCAGACTGCGCACGGTTCGCTTTGAGGGCCGCATCAATTCGCTGAATGCGTTCATCATCCGTCATCTGGAATCGTCCGTTAGTGGTTATCGCGATGAGGTCATCCAACGTATTAGTGATTTGACCGATCAATGTATCTATACACCTTACGTAAAATTCCCTTTGTGCTGGCAGAAAACGATCATTACCTATCATTCTCTGTTTCGCCTCCGTACACAGCTTAATTGCAAAGACGATATTATTAGCTGCTTCTGCCAGGGGAGCATACTGCCGAACAACAGGGCTTACCTGTTTTAATGCATTGAAATAATCACGATGTAAACCGAATTCTCCATTTTTAATATCATGAATAGCGTTTAATCCACCTTTTGCTATATCATAGCCTTTCTTCAAATACTCGGCATAGGTATGAAAGGCGGCAATTTGTGCCAGCAAGTACTTTTTCTGCGTTTTCTTCTGATTAAACCACTCATCCCAGGTCTGCGCATGCCCGAAGTGAGCTAGCAGTATTAAAGACATTAACAAGATCACGTTTTTCATACAAACACATTTACAATACCACTCCTGCTATGACTATTACCGAATTAAAAGCGGGCTTTTACACTTAATCGATGATCTCATACAGCCGACGTAACGCAAGCAGATCATTTTCATCTCTTGCCCTGTTTAATGCTTTGGCTTTATTAGCACTATTATATCGACGTAAATCATTATAATTTTCATCAATGGCGGCTCCTGCTTCATGTATCAGTTCCAACCGGGCCGCATCATTCATTTGGGTAAAAAAAGAATTGATTACCAAGTTAATCGATTTAAGATTCTGCGCACTTTGAGATAAGATGCCATCATATACCTCTCCCATATGAGCTATATCATCCGGGGTAAAATGCGTATCATTTCGGAAAAGATTGTAAGCCTCCCGGTATTCATTTACCATATCGACTTGTTTTTGAATGATAACGCGGATCTCCTGGTAATAAGTGATAACGTTCTTTACCTTTACCAATTCATCATAATAGGTTTGGTACAACTCCTTCTGTTTGTTAACCCAACCGGAAATTTCATCCAGCTTTAGCTTTGACAAGGTATTTTCTATGACCTTCTGCGCATTCTGAAGACCAATGGTCTTGTTTTGCAATCGCTGCACTTGCAGATCGATAGCCTTGATAACCTTTTTGGCTGCTGCCTTCACTACTACCCATACGATAGCGTGGGATTTTTGAGTTGGAGCCACGGTAAATAAAACACACAAACACAGGCCAATCAATAAGGACTTTTTCATTATACAGCTGCTATTTAAAGAACCGGAATAAAGATTTCTTCTCTTGGGTATCAAGGCGGCTATATAATTCCGATGTCGCCTTATCAACAGGATAGTAGGCCGTTGCTCCCGAAAAATCGACATGGATCAACATATCTTTTGGAAGTACGGTAAAGACATCACGGGTTATATAGAAAGACCCCAGCATCGATAGTGGTAAATAATTTAAAGCAAGGTAGATACCAATTAATCTATCCTCATGTGATGGTGAAGAAATTATCCATACCAGTTTTTCTATTGCAGCATACAAGTTGTTCCAGGCATCCAAACGTGTGCGGGCGTCTCCGGCATATCGCTCATTCCAAGGCAGTTGTTTAAAATCCTCTTCCAAATCCCTTACTGAAACAGATCCAATATAAACCTGATCGAAATCCCTATTCACCAGGAGTGCCGCTGTGTATCCATCGACATGATACATCTCAGAACCATCCCTTATAAAATCAACTTTAAAATGAAAATTGGCTTTATCCTCTTTTTTCCTGCAATACAAGGAGAATGCAGGCAGTTGTTGCGCTGCCATTGCATCAATTTCCTGGATGGGTAATATGGAATCAAAACCCAATGCCATCACCATCGATTTTGCGAAATAAGTTTCACTCATACCATCTATTTTTAAGATTATGCCGCATTTGCCATTGCCTGAATACCTTTTTCCATACTTCCATGAATGGCTGCTAGCTGCTGTACTTTTGTTTTCTCCGTTTGCTCGGTAGTATAGGTGTAATACTCCTGTCGGGACACTTCTGTTCTATACACCTTGCTTACGGTCCCACCAAGGCTAATGAAGACTTCTTTGTATTTTCTACCTGGTTCATTCGCTTTATTCATACTAAGAATAAGTGCCTTTTCCTTGTCCGTTAAGCCTAACAGCTCTTGGATCTGGTCAAACTTGTTTTGGTATTTACTTTGATCCAGCAAGATTTTAGTATCACTATTATTGATGATTGCTTGTTTCACTATGGGGCTTGCGATCATGTCATCCGCTTCCTGGGAAACGACGATTGCTTCACCGTAAAACTTGCGAACAGTTTTGTAGAGGTACTTGATGTATTCTGCAAATCCCTCTTTCATAAGTGCCTTCCATGCCTCTTCTATAAGAATAACTTTCCGGATGCCTTTTAACTTGCGCATCTTATTAATATAGAGCTGCATAACCGTGATCGTGGCTGCCGTAAAGAGGACCTGATTATCCTTAATATTATCCAACTCAAAAACTATAAACCGCTCATCCAACAAGTTCAAATTCTCGGTGGCATTCAACAGGTAATCAAATTCTCCCCCAGTGTAATAGGGTTTCATGACAAAAAGGAAATTGTTAATGTCGAAATCCCGTTGATGCACTTTCTCTGCTTCCAGTATAGCTACATACTCATCCCTGAAAAATTCGTAGAAGGTATTGAAACAAGGAAACACTTGCGCGTTGGAATCCAGATACACGTAATATGCTGTTAAAGCATTGGATAATGCGACATATTCGCTGCGTTTAAAGACTTCCGTATCTCTCTTCCATAGGGCAAGCAACAACGTTTTAATGCTTTCTTTTTTCTCAGTATCGAGCGTATCCCCAACGGAAATGTAGAAGGGATTGAATTTAATCGGGTTCTTTTCTTCATAGGTGAAATAATAGCCCTTCACCAGAGAGCACAAACCTGAATACGAATGCCCGACATCGATAATCACCACATGCGCCCCCTGTTCATAGCAAGAACGCATGTAGGCATTTGTGAAAAAGCTCTTTCCAGAACCACTAGGGCCTAAGATGACACGATTGAGATTTTGGATTACTCCATTGGCACGCGGAGCCAGGTCTAAATCCACAAATAGGGGCTTACCTGTTATCCGATCTGCCAACCTAATACCTATAGGCGCTATAGAAGTCTCCGCCGAACTTTCCTGATTGAAAAAACAAATTGCCTGCTCGGAGAACGTAGAAAACGTCTCATTCATTGGAAAGTCTGCGGCATTACCTGGCAATCCAGCCCAAAACAATTGCGGCGCACCTTTTATTTCCAGACAGGGAACCGCATTCATCTGCGTCAGGGCGGTAGCCACCTTGTTGCGGAGATCCTTTACATCGCCAGCATTATCGGACCACGCCAGTACATTGAAGTGCGCACGGACAAACTGCCTCTGTTCACTAATGGCTTCATTGAGAAAATCGTTAGCCGCATCACGACTGATACTATTCTCCCTTGAATAGTTGGAAAGAGACTGCATACGCCTGCGTTTCGCTTCCAACTGCTTGGTTTCCTTGAGCGGATCTTGAATAATAACGTACTGATTGTAGATATGGTTACAACTCAAAAGCTGACCAACCGGCGATGCAAATCCGACAAAGAATTTTGTTTTATCAGTAGAATACTTCTCATTCTGAATCTTAGGGCTACAAATAGACGGAAGGTTTTCTACATCACTAAGGGTATATAACTGGCAGAGGTTCTCCCCTATTCTCAAATCAGGTTTAAATGTGATGTCTTTTATCTCCGGGTTGTTATCACCTGGAGCCAGGAATAAATACCTTTCAAATAGGCCAGCGCTATTCTGATCTCCAATATAATCAGAGGCAGAAAGTTTCCTCGACTGAATGGCACCGCTAGCTGTTATTAGTTTCTCAAATTGCCCTGCTTTGTCCAAAAAATGCTGAAAAATTGCTGGGTTTATTGTCTGCGGTGGTACAAAAGAATCACGCAATAAGTTTGATAACACTGAGCTTGCTGGCTTTCTTCCTTTGGCAGGAAGGGTTAACATCAGATAGCAATGATGGTCCAGGTATGGCCGTTCATGGAAATATTTCTCACTACTATAACTCAGAAAAGTATGGTCCTCCCGATTAAAGTTGCCTTTGTATTTCTTATCTACATACCAATCCTGCTTGTGCAAAATAGTCCCGGTAGGCAGAATGCGCATCGCCTTTACCCATGCATGATGAATGGCATCCAGATTCTCCGGACTTAATGTAAAAATCTCTGGAAGGCGTAATTGGAAAGCAATGGTAATGTCACCGTTTTTACTGATAACAGCATCGTTTTCGACTTTATAAATGGGGATGATTCTTTCCAGCTTTTTCGTAGTATCTGCCGGTGGCTTAATTTGTAATACTACTGCTGTCACTACGACGAGAACTAACGCTAATACCACTATCATCATTCATCACATTTTCGGTTAATCGGAAAAACAGTTTCCTGGAAGACGATAAAATTGCAGAAGGCACCCGGCGGTAAGCCATGACTTTCATCAATCCATGTTCACCATACTTACTCGACGCCTGGCTTACCCATGTAAACAAAACAAACCCTAAAACACCCACAGTTGGCAATAACATAAAACCGGGCGCTCCTGCAAGATGACCTATTACATAGATCATCAATAATACTATTACACCTATCGCCAGATAAATAAGGTACTGCGCCTTAATGCCTTTTACTTCCAGCGGCTTATTGACACCTTTATTGATCTGATATACTTTCATGCTTTAGAATTGAAGACAAAAAAAACAGGAACGCCCGGTATTCCACCGACTTGCCTCGTATCAATAGCTGTATGCTTACGTCAGGAGAACAACACGAGATCAATAATCACCGCATACAGTCTATAAACCGGGCATTCCTGTTATGTATGATTGGGTACTAGCCGCAGCCTAACCGGCTGTTAGTTTCTGACCGCTTTAATTGCAAGTCAGTATAATATCCCGGCCCTTTTCCCCAATTTTTTGACGGCCTTTATACATTATAAAAGGCTTTTAAAATGCTAGCCACTACAACCAGGAAGATACATGCACCAAACCAGGAGCTTGCCACCTTCGATGTGTCCTGGTCACCGGCAGACCATTTGTTGATCGAGTAGGCAAAGGGAATCGCACCCTAAGCCTCTCACAGAACCGTACGTGAATCTCTCGACTCATACGGCTCTTCTTATTCAGTCACGCTGCAAGTCTTTTCCGATTTCTCGGACTTGCAGTAGGTTTAGCTCCCCAGGTCCAGTGCGCAAACAGATTAGGCTTTGCTAATGCAATGTCACCCAGCCTGTAAATTGCCTTGGTCTTGAATTTTCTAAACCCTTTGAACTTATTCCGAACCCAACGAGACAGTTTAAGATTGATCCGCTGAAGAATGTTTTTCAACACCTTGATGTTGTACTTGCCATAGTAGTTAATCCAGCCTTGAATAACAGGATTGATCTGCTTAGCAATTTCTTCCAGCGTGAGCTGCACCCAGTAATGATGGTTCCACTCCCTAATGGTCTTCCATATTTTCGTCCTGGCCGATTTACTAATGGCAGGTGAAAAATTTAGGAATACTTCGCCGTGTACGTCAATTGCGCGTCGCGGTCTGAAGGTGTAACCCAGAAAATCAAACTGAATACATTCATGTTCAATCTCACGATGGTTCTTCTTACAGTAGACGATCTTCGTCTTTGTCTCGTTGAGTTCCAACTTGCAGTCTGCTAACCGTTTCTGAATGGCCTTCTTGATAAATTCAGCCTGTTTCAGACTTACACAGTGCACGATGGTATCATCAGCGTATCTTTCGAATGAAAGGTTAGAATGATTTCTTTTCATCCATTCATCGAATACATAGTGCAGGAAGAGATTTGCCAGTATAGGCCCGATAACGGAACCTTGTGGTACACCTTTGTTTCTCTGCACCTGTGACCCATCCTTCACCTGATAAGGGACAGCTAACCAACGTTTGATGTACATCATTGCCCACTTAGAGGTAACATGCCTTTCCAGAGCTTTGATGAGCAGATCATGATCGATGTTATCGAAGAACCCTTTAATGTCCAGGTCAACAACCCAATGAAAGGTGTACGAGCGACTTCTCGCTGTTTCCAGTGCATCGTGCGCTGATTTGTTCTTTCGATAAGCATAAGAATCTGCATGGAAGTGTGGTTCAATAAATGGTTCGATAGTCATTACTACCACCATCTGCGCCACACGATCCTCTACCGTTGGTATTCCCAGAGGGCGCGTACCACCGTTCGACTTTGGTATTTCTACCAGCTTCACAGGTGATGGCAGGTAACAGCCAGAACTCATACGGTTCCAGATTTTGTACAGGTTACTTTTGAGGTTCTTCTCAAAATCAGCAATTGTAACATCATCAATTCCCGATGTTCCTCTGTTTTCCTTTACCCTCTTGAATGCTTCCCAAACAAGTTGTTTGGAGATCTCAAATGACTTTGCGTTTTTCATTAAATCCTCCTAAGTTTTCTTAGTTGTTCAAATCAATTCGCTGAATAAGCTAACCCCTTCGCTCCACCTTCATTACAAAGGCTTCAACACTACTATGAGTTAGTCTGACCCTGTGCCAGGCATCGGTACTCTCATTCTTACAGGTTCTCTGCTTGAACTTCTCCCTTAACATCCTGACGACAGGTTCCCGTGTTCCCTGTAAAAGCCTCTATGCAGCTCGTGCCACCTCTATACCGGATGCCGCTGAAGCAGTAAGCAGGTTTCCCCTCAGCTTATCCCGAACCAAGTCTAGGAGTTCGGTTTCGACATCTTCTTCCATATTTCGGTACCTCATCAGTGGTTCCCTTGCGGTCACCTTCTACATAGTCACCCGCCTGTTTATTAACAGACTTTTAACGCATTGCTCACGACCAAAGCTCTTAACTAAAGCCGCATACGCTGGTTTGAAACCTCCCCCTGTAGGGCGGTTCCGAGGGGCCCACCCTCATCTTTTACAGAGCATCGCTTTCGCTGTTATTCAAGCCAGCTAAGCGTTCACGGCACACTAAACCTTCACAGCACCTACGATTCCCATCAATGCACCTATCGCATACATCAGGTTGATAGCGGGCGGGAAGTAACTTTTGACCGCTGCTTCTGCCGCATTTAAACCAGCCGATCCCTGGCCCTGTCCCTGTCCCTGGGCTGCCGCCTTTAATGCTGCTGCCATAACCGAAAGGAACAATAATGTTATTCTTGAACAGACATGATCCTTCACACGAACCAATACATCACACAGTCGTTTCATTACAATATGTATTTAGAATTAAAAAAGATCAGAACTGAAGCGACTAAGCGGCAGGAATTAATGCCTCGGCTTCTTCAGCGGTAAGCTGCAAACGTGCAACTTCAGCAGCTTTACGGATAATCACGTTAGCTAGCATGCTTCTATAAGGTGGGAGATGTAGTACAGGAGCTGAAGCTACCTCCTGTGTAATTTGGGCGAAAACTTTTTCCTTGTCAAAGTCAGGGCCTGCGTTTTCCAGTATGATTTCAATACTATCAACCACCAAAGACATGGTATCCAGTGCCTGTTCTTCCGGACCTGGTTCAAATACAAATCCTGGCTTTACCATTGGTTGAGGATCAGCGGCAATCGGCGCTGGTGTTACATCTCTTTCGGGGGATTGCTCGTTATCATCCAACTCATCCTGTGTTTCGACGTGCCAAATACGTTTCTTGTTTGATGGAGTGGGCGGCGGCCCACTCTTCCATAGCACTTTACCATACTTCACTATCACATAACCGTAATACACTGCCGCCGCGCCACCCAACAAAGTCAACAACTGGCCCCAACTCAATATCCCTGCTAACATCACTATTTTGATTTTGTGTTATCAATATGTTTGTCAATCATCACGACACAAACATACTATCACAGGAAGGGGGGATTTATACACCAGATATACACCTGTATATAGTTTTTTTAATACCGTGGATTCAGGTCAGCTTCATCCATTCTCTTTGTTAAAGCGTTTGTCAAAAAATGAAGAAACTGAACAGGGTCTTTCCTGATGCGAAGTGACTGGAACACCCGGTAATAGTTATTTAAACTGACGTGTAACGAAGCCTGAATCCAGTCCGCAATCTGCCTTACTGTAGCCTGACCGAATACACCGGATGAATGCAGTGCAAATATTAATTCCGTAAGATCATTTTTGCTACCAGTAAATACCAAGTCATCCGCTTGATGAGAGCTTTTGCCCGCTTTTTCGGCTGAAACGTTATTCACCTGTAGTCGGTTCTCTATATTACGTATAAGCATTTCATTAGCCAGTACATGAGATAAACGAAGGCTTCCTTTGGTGCAAAAGCGAATGTCATATGTGATAGCTAAATCTGGTTCGTAGTGAGTGGCGAAGGCTTCATTCCGGGTGAAGTAGATTTCATCCATTGTGGTATTACCGGTACGACAATATGCGATAAACTCCCTTTCCAATTCCAGTGCATCGGTAAAACGTTTCAATTCGGCCTCCAAGTAAGCCCGTTGTGCCTGACTTGCAAATGGTGAACGGACCTCCCAGTGCAATACCTGTTTGTAATACAACAGCTTACTATACAATGGTGGCAGATAGGTTTTAAAAAAATCTATCTCTTCTTCCTTGTTAAGAAACTGGTAGTCCAATATGTAATTTTTAAGTTCATGGAGTTGACGGGAAACAATGTCCATGCTTGTACGTGTCTGACTGATTTCATTTGTTTCGTCCACATTGGCAAGATCTTCATCAAGCTGAGATATGAGTTTTTCAATAAACTTTTTCATTTCTTTTCCTTTTTTGATTAACAATGGTTAGGCAGGGATGAAAAAGCACTGATCAGCCGGTAGGTTCTACCTACCCTGGAAATTGATATGGTTCAACAATACATTAGCTAATGAACATCAAAGGAAATTTTTTTTGCCGGAAAAGAAAATGGGGGTGGGCTATTAGCCCACCCCCATTTCAATTGGTTATCAATTAGATAACGTCTAAAAATTATTTATTCAGATGCCGCCGACGCAAGTACGTGTAGCACTTATAAAAAAAGTCTGTAGTCCACTCCACGGCCTCTTTTCTTAGATTATTTGCTTTAGACCTCAATCCTGCCGGGTTGAGATTATCCGATCCAGGTGTAATTGCTACGGCTGAGAATGTGCGGAACACTTTAGCGACATTCTGATCTGTGATCGCTTTAATTTCTTCGCTCATAAAGACATTAAGTACTACAGCAAGTCTAGCCGAAGACATGCCAAAGGCAACTTTCTCTATCTTACCAACTGTATTAGGCGCTTCTGGCATAATAAGCTCAGTATCCTCAGAGCTTTTATTGGTCAAATAATTAGATTCAATTTCAATCCAGTCACTAATTTGCTGTAGTGCCGACGGGTATTCTGGAACAAAACTAAACCCTGGTTTTGACTTAAGCTGCTTCATCAACTTGCCATACAGGCTAAGTATCGCTAGTTTTTGCTTGCGGTCGTGTCCCCTCATTTTAGACCATAGTGCTTTAACACAATGGCTAATATATTGCGGTGAGTTATAGTTAAGGTATAATAAAATGATATGCAGCTTTATCGTTAAATCCTTTTCTGGTATGCCGACCTCTTCCAGTTGTTCGGCAATCACGTCAAAGAATTGGATATAGTTTCCTATTGAATTGTCAGAATCTGTCAGTTTACCTAGTTGTTCAGTCAATTCTTCCATATACTTCATTCTTCTATAGGAGATCTCTGACTTAGATGTAATAATATTATTTACTGACCTGAGAACCATATTCAATAGACTCACATCTATAGCATCATGTTTGTATTGCACTTTTATGTCACGAATTAATTTACTTAGTTTCTGACAAGCAATTAATTTATGTGATTGTGTAACTGGTTGTTCCAAATCAAAATATTGGGTAAAATGCCTCAATATAAACGAAAGAACACTTTCCAGTTCTTTACTCGATGCCGAAAAAAAAGAGACAGCGGTTGTAGGAAGATTTGGGTGTTTCTTGGGGTCAAGGTATTCCAAGATTTCGTGCAGATAGATGCTAATTTCTTTTTGGGAGAATTGTACGAGTGTTTCAGCGGCTAACTCATTGGGGGCCGCTATTACGCTATTTACCAGTAAGGTCTTTAGATTTTGTACTTTCTCCTTAACCTTTTGAAGGAAGCGACCTGCACCTTTCTCGTCTGCCAGTTTGGTTGAAATAGCTTCAGGTGATAAGCATTCTCTTATCAGTTCTTCAAGTTGGTAAAATTCGTAGGACATCTTTTTAAGGTTAACAGCATCTAATATAAGTTTCCCACCCTTTCAAAAATCTTATTGTTCATAATGAAGCAAGCGTTCCAAAATATAAAACCACGCCTTCGCATTAATTTTAATCGCCATACATCCAAAAACGGGCCAAAGTGTCAGTTTGAGACATTACCTCATTACATCAATAGTTATCTTTCGATTCATTGGACAATTCCTCTATGCTTACAAAGCTAAATTAGATGTTACAACATCGAGTTGCTATTTAGCAAGTCTCTAAAATTTCTTTTTAGTTGAGGAAACAGTGTGGTACCAAGAGCGTTGCTAGATCCTCTCTTCTACCCTTTTCATTTAATTCCTTATTATAATCTCGTAGTAGATAATACCTGATCTCTAATGGACTTCCTCGACCCATTAAATCAGGTAGTCTCAAATTGATTATTTCGTACCTTAAGGTTAACTAATACTCGCTCAAATTTAATTACAACCCTATGGTAGAAAAAGTGATACTTAAAGTCGTTCGCTGTAACAATGGTTTGAAGATTAGGATTTTGGAAGGTGCCAACGGAAGAGAATTGCCATCACTCTGGTATGAGGGAAACGTTATACTAAACCAAGAAATAGTGCTTGGTGAATTTATATATGCTGGTAATGAGAAGAAGTCTGTAGACTACACTTGTATAGGATGGAATACCCGGTTGACAACAAGCAGTTTTGATTTGTATTTATATAAGCGATTATATAATGATTCTGGAGACCTTGTTAGCGACAATATAATCTGCCGATTCTCTACCATTGGCTTTAATACAGACAAGGTAGACGCTGATAACGAGTTCCCAAATTCACACAGAATATTCACCTTTGATTACAATCATAAATTCAACGATAATTCGATTTACCAGTATCATTTCGCCCCTATGGAAGTAATACAGGATGTAAAAATTTTGGCGAATGATGATCGTGAAGGGTGGGATTTAGCTCAAAGGATTTATTATGGGACTGTTAAACCGCACTTGAAAATAGACAGAGGGGAATGCGGGCCTTCCACACGAATAGAATTGAGCCGATTTCTACATCCCGGACAAAACAGAATCCTCTTCATGTTTAATCAATATGGATCGGGCGGCACAAATACCGGCATCGGTAAGGCTTGGGCCATGATATTCAGGAGTAACGACAGCATGATGTTCAATTTCGATCATTATGGCATGGCCACAGCAACATACGTTGTTTTCGATGTTTATCTTTCCGCCTGAAAAATTGAACAGGATAGTCGAAAGCATTTAGCTTTCTGGCAATTAACGATAGTTATAGCATGCAGAAAGACTCCTGTGCATATGGAAAGTGTTCTCCCCTCAAGTTTAATGTTAATTATGCCACTGATATACTATCATTAGAAAGGCTGTCAGATTCGATTGAAATGGCTTACCTGAAAAAATATAACAGGATTCGTTTGAAGCCAAAGGCGGTGATCTCGAAATACCGCTAACCGAAGCTGAGTGATTGTAAAGTGTTATACAAAACACCATAGAAGGAATATTAGGTCAGGATTCTAAAAGGGTTGCCAACACTATTATCTAGGCCGGGCGATGGACGAGTTGTATTTAACTTTGTATTTTTCGTCAAAAAGAAAGTCCTTATATAACCAAAATTTGAGCGGATTTATAGCAGTTAAGCGATATACCTGGCAACTTTCCAATGCACCCTCTCTCTTACCTTGCTGTACCTGCTGACAGTATCCTTCAAACTGGGCCTTTCCCATAGATTCATAAGTTCGCTCTTTAAATGACACTTCATGAAAGTAAAACGAGCCATCACCATTAGAGAAATCGCAATCACCTCTATCGATGAAGTAGAACGGCCATTGAAGCGGGGGAAAGTTACTCAATGTCACCAATAGCAGTATAATCAGAATTGTGCGAACGTAGTGTCGCTTTTTTTTAGTTGCAGGTTCCATTGCCTGTAGGAGATTTAGAATCATGGGTTCGATCAATAGATATAGCGCCAGCTTCGCTTCCACCTCCATTTTTCATATCCAATAGTTTATCAAATAACTTTTGTGGAGATTTGTCAATTGATATATCAACTGACGAAGGTGGATTTCCGGGAATACCGACAGTGACGATAATAGGATCAACTTGAATAGGATTACTTCGGACGGAATTAAACACGTCTAAAGCAAAATTAGCACAATTCTGAGTATTTAAGTCATAGGATTCACTTTGGGCTTTATTCTCAGCAGTCTGTATGACGGTCTGAAATTGCGCTTCACTGATATTCATTGTTAAGCTCGCGTTGTATTCATGATTGGCATCATTATGAATATCACTTGGCCGTCCATCCTCCCCTGGATAAAATCCGAATGACTGGGTAACGCTATTATCTCCGTTAGTTTTGGTTAGGGTCAAAAAGGCATGACCTGGAGACAAATTCCCATTTATGAGCCATCCAGAGTTACTGTTGGCCGGAATATCAGTGCAAAGTTTAACAGAATATGTTGCTCCATAGGATGAAACGTTTTGGAAGCACTTTAGCAATTTTTCCAATGCAACAATATCATTATTAATGGGAAATTCTACTTCTGTAATAACATCACCAGGGATATTAGTGTCCACATCCAGCTCCTGATAGTAGCCCAGATAATAGCTGTCATTAGTGTAATCGGAGAAATCCGGCAAAATGAAGTAAAAATCCATGCTATAACCTACCGAAGCAGGTGTACATACTAAAATAAAGTCCGGGAGACTAGTTCCATCATCCATAATAGGGTCTGGTTCGTCTGCATCGTCTTCTCCACCTCCGCTACCCCCTCCCCTAGCAAGATTTGAAGCCGTACTTTTGGTCTTAACGGCGCGGCCATCGACTATATTATAGTATGATGTATTTTTTCCATCCAATGAAGTTTTTGAAAACGATCCTGTTACAGATTGCTGGTTGTGGGGAATATTTGGCTTTGCATACAGTTGAGCAATCTCAACTACCCTTCCTGATAAAACCCTACCATTGCTATCCGTTACTAATTGAACAAATTTCTTACTGATAGGTACGTCCCTAAATGGAATCCGCACACCGTATTTGTTTTTGATGGGATTACCTTTTTTCATTTTCGTCATATCCAGCAAATGATATACCTCATGAGGCATACTATCATACAATGCCCTTGCAACATTATTCTGGTATGAATCCGTAGTTATGCGGAATTGTTCTGAAAAAGTGGACTTCTGACAGGAATACATACCCCAAAGAAGAACCATAAATAGGAATCTGTATTTCATAAATTTTAATTTACTCCAAAATAAAGAAGGAAGTAAATTGGAAAAATTGCTATTTAGCAACTCCATACTTTTTTATTCTACTAAATGTGTATTCTGAAATACCTAAATAACTCGCCAAATCTTTGGCCGGAACGCGGTCGATTAGATCTTTCTCATTTTGAAGTATGAATTGATAACGTTGTAATGCGCTTTTAGTACGCATTGCATATAAGCGGGAATCACAAAGGATATAGTAGTTTTGTGTAAGAATGCGGCCATGAAAGTTAAACTCTGGAAACCGGCGATATATATGCTGCAAGTCGTCAAAGGAAATATAATGAACTACACTATTTTCCAAAGCCTGAATACTTTCATAGCTCGCGACCTGACCGAAAAAACTCTTAACCGAGATGATTAAATCCCGTTCTTTCATAAACCAGGAGGACACGGGGCGGTCATCGACCAGATAGAAGCATTTAAACAATCCTTCTTCAATAAAATATATTTCACGGCTAATATGTCCAGCTTTCAAAACATAATCTTTCTTCTTAATACTTTTGGTTTTAAGAATTTCTATCAGGTACTCCTGCAAGTCTGCTGAAAGAGGCTGTATGCTGTTAAGAAGCGCAAATAAGGTTTCCATAATACTTGGGTTAGTTCGGTGTTTGTTCAAGGATATTCAAGATTTCAAATCTAATCCTGGCTCAAACCTGTCACCTTGCATATAGGTTTCATAGCCGGGTTAGTTACGATCCAGCGAATTGAGTGGGTTTGTCATGGATCATTGCATCATTTAAGGTTTGAACCTAAATTTAACGATTTTCCCGGTTGCCAAACACTAATTCATATTGGATAAATTAATGATTTTTATCATTTTTCAAATCGGCCCCACTCATGTATGGATAGTTAATCAAACCGGAATATTATATGGTTAATAAGCCGACTTTTGTGATCAATTAAATGAGTCGGTCAAAATGAAGTAAGCACAAACATATTCCCGATCTCCTAACTATTGCTATTCTGTCCTTCCTACCTTTACTACGGAAACAGCCTTATGCAAGAACATTGTTACCCCTGGCACCCCAGGTAAATGCATGCTGCAACAAAGAGTAGCTCCATACCACGTTTACATAATAAAGATCTATTTATAAGCTACTTGTTTGTTCCCAAGGCTGATTAGGCCAATTATTTACTACTAGGATATTCACTTACCATGAAAAACTATAGAATTTCGGATGGATGCGCAATGTTATTAATACTGCTTTTTATATATACCGGCTTCTCCAAATTATTCGATTATGACATGACACGCGAACAAATGGCTAAGTCGCCGTTTATATTCGGATGGTCAGGCATTGTTGCATGGTTAGTACCTGTCACGGAAATAATTATATCTATTGCATTGTATGTAAAACAACTACGGGTGTACGCCTTTCACGCATCGGTATTGCTTATGAGTATGTTCACTTCTTATGTATATGCAATGCTTCACTTTAGCTACTACTTGCCTTGCAGTTGCGGCGGTGTTTTATCCGCACTAGATTGGAATACACATCTATGGTTTAATATAGCCTTTCTGGTTATTGCGGTTGTAGGTTCAGTTGTTGAGATCAAAGCAGGATCTTACCAACAACATCGATTAACCAATGTCAAAATGGGGATATGAAAAAATGGATACCATTAATAATATGTTTGCTACTTCCAGTAGGAGTTATCTGCCTGTTGGCTGCGGCGGCCCCCGATATTAACAAATCAGGGAATGGGTTTCGACGTACCTGGTTGTACGATATGATAACGAAGACAAATTCATTCGCTATACTACCGACAATAAAAAATATCGCTGGTGTGGAACACGGATTCATCTATTTTTCAAGTAAGGAGAAGGGCGTTGCTGTCCGGCTAGATTTATCAAATGGAAATCAAGAATCAATAAAATTCTTATCAACTCCAAACTTGATAAATCAATTAGATGCATCGAACCAGCTAATCGTAAGGGATAGTACCTTTTGGCTCTACAATTCTACACCAGCTTTGATAATCAAAGGTAACCTGAAAGGCGACGTATCAAGTATCGTTAAACTGAAGGAACCTTTTACTAAATTGGTTTTAACTGATTCGGGAATGATTGTGAGAAAGTTTATACCAGGAGTTAGGGATCAAGCATTATACAAACTTAATTCATTGGGGGAGATGCTTACAACCGCTCCAAGGATTACAGACGATAATGGCGATGGTGGCTTATCAACCGAGGGAATCTTACTTTATAATAATGTAGACAAGTCAACGATGTACATTGGACGAAATTCAAATAGGGTAACAGTTCTGAATGAAGATATGACTATCAAAAAAGTTGGTAAAACTATTGATACGTTTTTTACCAATAGATATACAGCTTCTCAATACCAGCTTAAAAGTGGAAATGTTGTAACTAATGGTGCTCCAATCCAATATATAAATATTGGTGCCGCTATAAATGCAGATTTTCTTTATGTACAATCGGGAGTTAGATCAGATTCGGACGACCGTAATTCATTCTCAAAAGATCTAGTACTGGATGTCTATTCATTAAAAAACATGGAGTATATAGGTTCTATAGCCGCAAAAGGGGTTAAAGAGAAATTGCGAAGTTGGGTTATAAATGACAATCGAATATTGGTACTTAAAAGTTCCACCCTGGAGATATACGATTTAAAATAACATTTAAACTGGGCAAATTTTATACCTAACGAAAATCGACATAAGCTAGCTTAGGAATTAGTTAACCATTCAAAAAATAATAATTCTTCAAATTTAAAAGGATAACAGCACTATGAAAAAACAATTTTTAACTGCCGTAGTTGCAGTATTCGCAGTTGGCGCTGCATTTGCAGGCTCTCGTTTTGTTAATGAAGGATGGTACTTACACCCAGCTGGCATCGGAACTAGATTAACCGAGGCACAGGCTCGCGTAATGTGCCCAGGAGGCACTATCCCATGTGCATACCACTTCGCTGAAGGAGCAACCACGCCTGATATAGTTCTTTTTAGAGATGAGTGACGATACAGCGAACTAATATTATATATTACTGACCTATCTAAAGAATTTGTATAGATAAAAGAATATGCGCATATCAGGGGTAGCCGAAAACCTGAATAAAAGAGTAGGCATATCGTGTTAACCGTTTTTAAGTTTTCGGATCTTTTAAATTTAAAAGATCTAGCGTATTATGAAAAAACAATTTTTAACTGCCGTAGTAGCAGTATTCGCATTTGGCGCTGCATTTGCAGGCTCTCGTTTTGTTAATGAAGGATGGTACTTAAACCCAACTGGCACCGGAACTAGATTAACCGAGGCACAGGCTCGCGCAATGTGCCCAGGTGGTACCATTGATTGCGCATACCACTTTGCACAAGGAGCAACATTACCAGATCAGACAATCTTCAAGAACGAAAACTAGTATCACACAGAAAAATGACAGCATAAGCTGTCATTTTTCTCATATTATTTGTCTTTCACTACAAGGAATTTCTGGCGCTTGACTATTTTTACAAGATCTATACCCTCTTTGTAAAGCACAGTCTTAAGCACCTCTTCATTTCTTAAATCACCTTGAAGAGTAATATCAATATTCTGTTTTAATCCTGTTTCGTCATAGATATTCAGCCGAGGTCTCCTTAGAGAGCTACTAACCAATAAACCTGTATGGTTGCTAATAGCATCTACTAAAGCTGAGATTGGCATATTTTCTAATTGCATATACGATGAAGAAGCATCTATGTTAGGAACTTTACCATTGCTTAATAAGTGTTCCGATCTACTATTAAGTCTAAGTACATAGCAGGGTTCCTCTCTGTATTCGAATTTGGCTTGATAACCAAACGCTGACACTATCTCATTTTGCATCCTTTCCATAAAGGCACTACTGTCTAAAGATTTGGGGGTTATTAAGCGATATGAGTAAAAATTCGAACGCTGCCATAAATTATATTGCGACTCGTTTTTCCTCAATTCACTGCCGGGACTACTAATCGAGATTGAATCCTTAGTCTCAATCAACATACCGGAGAGCCGATTATAGTTATCTAAACCAAAAAAAGCATACCAGTAAAGTGCTGAAATTGGCATATTGCAGAGATCAACGAATCGGATATTATCCGTTTGGTTACTTCTTCCCAATCCGGGAGTCACACGCCAATCAAATTGGGTAACCATAGATTGAACCTTGATAAGCGGGTTAATAGAAATTCGTTTGGCACGTGTACCGTGAATACTATCTATAACCATTCCACTTTTCGAATTAAGTTGAATCGAATCAGTTTTAATTTCAAGGCGTTTTAAATTGCCAGCAATAAACGACTTAATATTCTCTTCTGTAACATCCTCAGCGCCAGTCACTGCAACAAGGTAACCTTCCCGATCAATCCATATATAATGTGGAATTACTAAATGCGGAAAGAGGCTTTGTAAATAGCTGCCCGCACTAATAGAAGAAATAATTTCACTAGGTAGCACTAGTCCAGGCCGTCTGTCATAAAAAGTCCTGACTTTAGATTCGTCGTCGTTGGCAATTAAAAATATCTGCAAGTCACTCCCAAACTCTTTTTGGTATTTATTAAGAGCAGGAATTTTCCCAACACAGGTACCACACCAAGTAGCCCAAAAATCTAAAATAATAGCTTTTCCTTTAAAATCGGAAAGTTTGACTTGCTTGCGATCAGAGTTGACAACATTAATAAAATTAATGTCAGGTACCTTAGCACCGATTTTCAACGGCGATTTCACGTCTGTTGGTCTGGCATTCGACACACCAACGATTGATAAGCAAAATAGCAGTACGCCAATTACAAAAAATATTATACGCATAACATCCACATTTTAATGAACTAACCTTAATAATTTTACTATTTAGTGTAACCGTCGTTCTGAGTCAAATTCCCATTTAAACGAATTTGATCAGCCGGTATCGGATAAAGTACGTCGGTTGCTTGCCAATTCGATCCTTTAACCGGGGCTAAAATATCGTCAGCTCTGCTACTTCCAGCATTAGCAATACTGGGCCATCTCTTAATATCCAGCCAACGATGACCCCATTCTGCAAAATATTCACACCGCTTTTCGGCTTCAAGGACTAAAAGAATTGCTTCTTGGGTAGTAGCTGTTATATCATTTAGGCCAGCTCTAAATCTAACTGCATTTATATCGCTGGAAGCGCTATTTGCACCGATCAGCTTATTTTGCATCGCTCTGGCTTCTGCCCTTATCAAATATTGTTCAGATAAACGAAAGACAATCTCATATTCGATAATACTCCCAGCACTCCCCGACTTTACTTTATACTTGTTAGGATAATAATAAGTATTGGCGCCAATTACCTGACTTGCGATCCAGAAAGATTTTCGTTTGTCACCGGACGAAAATGCATTATACAATTCTGGTGTCAATACATATGGTGGGATATTTCCTGACGAGCCGATAAAAAGAGCACCGTCAAAACTGTTGAAGATAGATGTAACCGGTGCAAGCTGCCAGATTGTTTCTGAGCTTTCTTTTTTAAAAACCAAGTTTAAATCTGGATTGATATTATAAAGATCAGTCCTTTGAATTATACTTGACGCCTCTGATTCGGCTGAGGAATAGTCCTTCGTATATAGGTAGGATCGAGATAGAAGTGCGGTGGCAGCCCACTTATTAGGACGTGCCCTATCTAAAGTGGGATAAACATCTGGCAAACCAGCTTTTGCAGTAACTAAATCAGAAATGATTTGTTTGTAAACTTCCTGAACGTCACTCCTGCTAGCTTGCGCTGAATTTGGATAGGTTGTTTCTAATATTAGTGGAACCGGACCGAAATTGTTTACCAAATAGAAATAACAGAATGCCCTAATAAAAAGAGCCTCAGCTTTTAACTTCGTTTTGGCTGATGGGCTAATGCCATTTGATTTAGTAACACCTTCAATGGTAGAGTTACATCTATATATGTTTCCGTACATCTCGGTCCAAATAGCACTTACCATAGAATTGTTCACCTGGATATTATTATTTAGATATTCTAATAAAGTATTATTTGATCCCGTATAAATTAATTCGTCAGCCTCCAATGCTGGCAGAACCGACTTATAGCCCATAAATCCATTATTTCCTTCCATCAACTTGCTATAAATTCCCGTCAAGGTTGAAGAAGCACTTACACTATCTTGAAATGCGTTGCTAGATTCCAATTTATCGTTAGGAGCATCAACTTCGAGAAACTTAGTACATGACACTATAAAACCAACGGAAATAATTGCAGCAAAAATTTTAAGTTTTCCATATATAGTGCATTTATAATTACACTTAAAAATATAAAGGAACATAGACAAGGTTTATTATAGTAAAAGATTACAGAGTAATTTGAATACCAGCAGTATAAACTTTAAGCGGTGGCAATGAAGCAGATGAAAAATTTGAAGTCTCTGGATCTAAGCCTTTATAATTAGTAAATGTTATCAAATTTTGTCCCTGTACATATATTCTTGCAGCCAAATTTTTTAGTATTTTTTTAGGTAAACTGTAAGAAAGCGATAAGTTTTTCAGCCTTACATAAGAAGCATTGGAGAAGATGCCATTGGAATAAAACACGAAATTTTGATATGCAGTGTATGCACTCCCTCTTGTGGCATATCGTTGTATAGTTGTCTGGTCACCTTTTTTTTGCCAACGTCCTTCAAGGTAGGCCGGAATATTACTTGCAACCCCAGGCGGAGAGTAAATAGAAGCATTGTAATTGTAACCGTCCTTAATCATAAACTGAAACAAAAAACTAAGTGTCAGCCCCTTATATGTAATATCATTCAAAAGACCGCCAAAATATTTTGGGGATAGGTCATTTACAAATATTTGATCTTTAGGAATACTTGAACCATTAAATTCATATTCGCCGGATTCTTTATTGACACCAACAACTTCAATAGTTTTTATTATACCTATCGGTTCGCCAATAACAAGTGTATTAGCGTAACTAGATGATTCTAAACCAGGAAAAGACTTTAACCTATTTCGTATGATTGACAAATTAAAACTGGTGATCCAACTTAAGTTTTTTTGTAAAATATTCTTTGACAAAATTTCAAATTCCCAACCCTTATTCTCAATAACTGCGTCAAAGTTTCTTAAAACATTTTCAAACCCGGATTGAGATGGTATTTTGTAATTTATTAACTGATTACCGATACGGTTTTGAAAGTAGTTTGTTGCCAGTAATATTCTATCATGGAGAAATCCTAACTCCATTGCAACTTCCGTCTTTTTATTCTTCTCCCATGCGTAATTTGAGTTAAACAAACGGGAAGGAATATACCCTGTTTGATCTTGGTAAGGATAAGGGGCGTTACTGTAATTGTCTCTAAATTGGTAGTCACCTATTTGATCATTTCCAGTTATACCATAGCTAGAACGAAACTTTCCGAAAGATAAAAACTTAAAGGAACGCTTTATAAAATCTTCTTCAGAAAAAACCCATCCAATTCCAATCGATCCGAAGTTAGCCCATTGCTTCCCAGGCCCGAAACGGCTGCTACCGTCTCTCCTACCTGTAAAATTTAGCAAATATTTTCCGCTAAGATTATAGTTAATTCTTCCAAATATCGCCTCATAACGGTAGTCAACTATTGAGTTAGTACTAGTTATTGAGGTCGCAAATGCGGGTGCGGTAATTAATCCGTCATTGGGAAATCCAGAAGCATCAGTGTTTCCTATATTACTTTTATTCTTCTGGAATGTGCTTCCAAGCAAAACGTCAATTTTTCCACTGCCGATAGATTTAGTGTAGTTTAATTGCGGTTCTATTATCCAATTTCTTGTTGTTGTATTACCGAAAGATGCTGATATAATAGGAGAATAGGCTGGATTTTGTGCTGCCTTAGGATATAAAAACGTTTGGTTTAATTGAATGAAATTTAATCCGCCAGTAACAAGAATATCTAACCCTGGAATTACTTTATATTTTAGTTTCAACCCCGTGATAAGATTGTCTGTTATATTTTTAGTAGTTGTAAGTATGTTACTTAATGGGTTTAAAAAGCTAGCTCCCTTTTCAGACCAATTCAAATTTCCCAAGCTATCGTAGGGAAAAGGACTATTAGGTGATAAGTTGATAGCATTGGTTAAATCAAATTGTGGTAACATATTATTATCGTTGGTGTATGATACGTTTGCATTCACCGAAAATTTATTGTCAGCCGACGTATGATTTAAATTAATATGAAGACCTGCTCGTTTATCACTTGACGTTCCTGGATAGACGGTTGTTTCCTTATTATAATTGGCCGCCAGCAGAAATTGAGTTTGTGCATTACCTCCAGATAATGAAATATTAGCATTTAGATAATTGGCTGTACCTCCAATCAGTAATTTCTGCCAGTCTATATATCGACTGTTATCCCACAATAGTACATCAGGTGCATTTGTATTTGTCATTGTCCTTCCATCATTTTTAAACGCTTCCTTCCGCATAGCAATATATTCTTGTGTGTTCAAAAATGTCATTTTCCTCGTTACTTTACCGATACCAGAATATACATTAGCATCAACCTTAGTTTTTCCTGGTCTGCCTTTCTTGGTTGTAATAAGAACCACACCATTGGCACCACGACTTCCGTATATAGCTGTTGCATCGGCATCTTTCAGCACTTCAATAGATTCTATATCTGCGGGATTAATACTGGCAAAAGGACTTTGTCCCCTGTTAGCTCCGGTAAGATTAGCGGTATTAGGTCCCAAGTAATCATTAGTGAATTGTATTCCGTCGATGATAAACAATGGAGAATTACCTTGCGAAATACTATTCATTCCCCTAATCTGTATATTAATGGCCGCTCCGGGATTTCCGCTTGTCTGAGTAACCGTCATGCCTGAAACTCTCCCAGCTAACGCGGCTAATGGATTGGAGACAGGTTGCATGGAGATCTCGGCGGCTGTCACCTTACTTACAGTTCCGGTGCTTACACGTTTTGTGGTAGTTCCGTAGGCGATCACTATGGTTTCATCCAACGAATTCACCACAGGTTTCAAATTGACTTGCAGCGGCTTATTTGAGTTAGCGATAACCTCTACCTTTTCATAGGAAGTGTAGGTAATCAACAAAACAGCGCCATCAGCCACTCGTTGCAAAATGAATCTGCCCTCTGAATTAGTGGTAGTACCGCCGTTTGTACCTTTCACTACAATGGTAGCGCCAGCCAGGGCTTCCCCCTTCTCGTTTAAAACAATACCAGTCACAGGCTTTAAAGCATCAGCGGAAAGGGAGTTTTTAACCCCCATATTTACATCTCCCTCCCTGGCTGACACATCTTTCTTTATTGTAATTCTTCCATCTTTTATTGACCATATAACACCTTTCCCTGCCAATAATGTCGATAGGATCTGCTCTACAGTAATATTATCAGCATTCAATGTGACTTTTTGTTGTCTATCTAAATGATCTTCTGACCCTGCAAAGTCTAAACCTGTCTGCCGGGTAATCTTTTTGAAAATAGAGGCAAGCGTTTCCTGCTTGGCATGTATTGTAACCCTTTTACTACCTGGCTCCATTTCTTGTGAATAGGTTTTGAAAAAAGCCACCTGTAGAATAATAATTATAAACCACCTCCTTAAGAAGAGGTAATCATACCTTTTGTTTGTCACCATAAGTGTGCAGTTGCGTTTGGTTGAATAATGATTGGCCCTACTGATTTTGGTCGAAATGATTGTGCGTATAGATTAGACAACGCAAAAAGAAAAACATAGCTAAAAAGGACAAGTTTTTTTGAGAAAAAATGCAATTAACTAATTATCAGATATTAATAAATATAATTAAAACAGTATTACACAAATCTCAATCACTCGTACACGCGTACATATTATAGATCTGCCCTAGTGAAGCAATAAAAAGCAAGTTTATTTTCGATAGTGAAAAGCAACTTGATCCTTAGAAATTGCAAATCGATATTTAAGGTAACCTTTTGAGAAATATTTCTAATTTTACGATTGGTCTTAGACAAATATTCCGGAAACGAAGGGGCTACAGAGATTATGTTTTCGTTACTACCTATGTACCATTATATTTGAAAACAGCTTTTACTAATACGTAGTAATAATATGTATAGTCGCGATGAGGACGTTATACAAGATTTAAGGAATGGAAGCCATAAGGCATTCAACTGGGCATTTCAACGCTTCAGTAATTCCATTCATACAATGGCATATGCCAAATTACACGACCAAAACGACGCTCAGGAGGTCGTTCAATTGGTGTTTAAGAAACTTTGGGAAAACAGAGAAAGCCTTCCAGAAATTAACAACTTTAGAAACTATCTGCTTACTGCCGCTGTTAATTGCAGCCTCAATCTCATTAAAACCAACTATCGGTATCAATCTACTATTGAAAAATGCGCCGATACGCAAAGCCAGGTACAGCCTCCTGATCTACCCATGAGCCTGAAAGAAGTTCATAACAACGTCCAAATGGCGCTTGGAAAAATCAAGGGTGGACTAGCGAAAGAAGCGTTCCAGCTGAGTTATGAAGGGAACTCACATGAGGAAATTGCGTCCAAAATGAACATTCCCATAGAGGTTTCCCGCTCTTACGTTTCGAAAGGACGCAAGCTGGTTAAAAATTTCCTGAACAAAATTTCCTGAAAAAAGGTATGATTCCCGTTTTGTGTTGTCTATATAACAGAATAGCATATGAACACTGAAGATTTTGAGATAGAATCCCTCATTGTAGCTGACCTTACCGGTATTATATCGGAAGAAGAAAAAGCAGTACTGAAAAGGCTGCTAATGGAGAGTGAACACGCGCGGGAATTATATAGATATTACGAGAATGTTTACAATAGTGAAGGAGCAGTTAATGGAAGAGCGCAATTAAGTAACAATATTTCTCTATCCGACATTACTGGAGAAACACCGAAAGGCACCAGACGGCCAATTCGTCGTTTAATTTTCTTGTCATCCGCTGCTGCCGCCTTGATTTGTGTAATATCTGTAGCTATTGTGCTAAATCAAAGAAAAGAAACATCTCAAATTGGACACAAGGTAGATTCTAATAGTATACAGCTGGCGCTTTCCAATGGTGAGATCATCAACCTTGATAACGTCGATACGCTTACTAAAAGCGAACTGGTACTAAAAAACCAAGGAAACACCTTGACATATACAATAAATAATACAGATATTAATCCCGGCTTCAGTACATTAACAGTACCGGCTGGAAAAAGCTATAATATCATCCTTTCGGATGGGACTCGACTAAAACTGAACTCGCTTACGCAACTATCGTTTCCACTATCATTTACTGGCACGAAAAGGGAAATCACGGTTAGCGGAGAAGCATATATAGAAGTAGCGCAAAAAATGGACAAGCCTTTCATTGTTCATCTGCCAAATTCGTCGGTACAGGTTCTTGGTACTTCATTTAATGTGAACACCTATAACCAAGCGGAAAGAATTTCATTGGTTACAGGAAGGATCAAGACTGTCACGGAAAAAGACAGCTTGGTATTAACACCGGGCACTGAAACGATCCATGTTCCTGGCAAATTTATGCGTACCGAAAAATTCGATGAACAGGAAGTGTTGAGTTGGCTAAAAGGGAAATACTATTTTGAATATACCTCTTTAGAGGAAGTAAGTAAAATAGTTAGCCGTTGGTACGGAGTAGAGGTAAATGTCGCGCCAGATATAAGAAAGAAAGAGTTCTATGGCGTTATGGATCGGAATCAACCTATTTCCGAATTTCTAAACACTTTAAAGGAAACAAATGAGGTAAACTACTCGATAGATAATAACAAGATCTATCTGAGAAAGTAGAATCTAACCATTCTTGTATACGTGACGTAGCGTTCGGCTTAGTAGAGAAAAAATAAAAAAATAGCTTACATTCGGCCAAACAACCGTAATAACCTAGGCTGCATGTTACCTATTATTGAGGAAAACATTAAACAACAACTAAACAACAAGTCCACAAAGCACCAAGCGTTCTCCAATTTTTATGAGCAAATGGTTCCGCACTTAGTGGCTTGGCTTACTACTCAGCTCGGTGATCGAGCAGAGGCAGAGGATATTGCACAGGAAGCCTTTACGAGATTTTGGATGATAGATGATTACAGCAAGTATCCAGACTTAAGAACTTTGATCTTCAAAATTGCTATTAACAAACTAAAAGACGATAAAAAACATGCAGCAGTCATCAACGAACATAACAAAACCCAATCCTATAGCTATACCCTTACTGAAGCCGAAAAAATCGAGCGCAAAGTGGATCTATCCAACATTATTAAAAGACTTCCCGATAACCAAGTACGTTTTATTGCTCTATTAACCATTGGAGCCACCCAGGAGGAAATTGCAAATGCTGTAAATCTGAAATATAAAACGAGCTGGAAACAAATCAAAAATCTGGTTATCAAAGTTCAGAAGATGCTATCAAATGAAATTGACCAGCAAAATGCCATCAAAAGAACAAGATGAAATTACTATTTTGGCAAAAGGATCTTCCCAATTAAAATTGGAAAGCAAAATCAGCCGACTAAACTTCCTTCCTAAGAAGCCCTTCGGCATTGAACTATTTCTTACACTTTCATATGAGCATTAGCGAACAGGAATTTATAGCTTTAGTTAACAAGAAATTCCGCTTCGAGGCAACCGAAGAGGAAGAAGCTATGCTCGCCCGGCTAGTAGCTGAAAACCAGAAATGGCATGACATTTACGAGAATTTTGAGAAATGGTATTTCCCTCCTGCTATAGTTTCAGAAGTTGCTAATCGGCCTAAATCCAATGAGATAAACGAGATTATCAGACGAGGTCAACGAAGAAAACGTCTAAACAAAATTATTCTCATCTTAATAATAGCTATCCTCACCCTAAGCATCGTCGCTATTTCTTTCTTTTTATTGACATAACACATAAAGGTAATAAATATATATCTCGCGGTAGAAAATCGCGCTCCCCAGTCGTTTGTTATATAGAGGCAATTATTACTCCTCTGTGTAAATGCCTATTCAATTTATTAACGGTAATTTATAACTCATGTCGGGAAGCAAAACCCGCTGACTCATTTATTTCCGCTTGCCAAACAGGTTGAAAAATAAGTGGTTCACCCAAGATCAAAAATGAGTAAGGAGCATGTAAAACAACAGCATGCTATGATTCATCGTACCTGATTATTAAGATCTTGGATGAACTTAATTTATCAGACTACAACTTTATTTATTTCCCCCAAAATGGCCATGACAGTGTGTATTGAAGTCGAATCTTTTCACACTTCGTTATTGGGATATAAAAAGCACTATTTACCAGTGTATCATAAAGTAATAATTAATAAAAGTTAAATTATGAATAGAAAGAAAAGGACCGGATCAAAAACGGATAAGCGTAATAAAAGCGCAAGCCCTAATAAAGCAACTGAAATACATCCTTTCAGTGAAACATTTTATACCATAAATGGCGTTCCCGGAGCTGCACGTGATGAAGTAACCAGAATATGCGGATGGAGTATTCCAACCTTTTATAGAAGACTTCGCGCTGTCACATTCCCACCTAGGAGCCACAAAGAACACTCAAGAGACGGTCTAAGCTATCTCGAAACAATAGGAATTCTGGATGTTTACATAAAAATAACGCAAGAAACGTTAAGTAAACTAACCTCGATAAAAACTAAATTTATAGAGGATAAAACAAACTAAAAGATATTATAAGACCTGAATATATAGACGTGTCATGTACTAGAAGGTGGGCAATATAGTTCAATCATCTAGGGCTATATTCAAGCTCGTTTATTGTTTCATTGCTAATCTTATAGAAAAGCAAAATTAGAAGAAAAACTTTAGCGAATAGTGGTTTAGAGCCGAGACACTTGGCCTTGACTCTAAACCATTCAACTCTCAAAAGTTACTTCAAATCTAAATTTTGACTAATATCCATTCTATAGCGAAGTGTATCATATAGATACCAATCGTTTTGACCACGAAACATAGTCTTTAAAAGCCTAACAAAAAAACTGACCGATTGCTGCCATTTCCCGAAATCTGGTTTTGCATCTGCCAGCTCACAAAATTTCCTTACATCATCATCATGTATTTTCATTGCCATCCTGTAGGCACTGGCAATATCGAGCTTATACTCGTTTTGAAGGACGTACACTATATTCAGGGGTTCGCGATTGAAATCTTTGGGTAGCGAAAAAAAATCATTACACCAACTGAAAATTCTCGCAGACAAATGATATAACTCCCTAAAATAAGGACTATTCATTACCTCGATAGGCAACTCTGTAGGTAATTGCATCACAATTAAATCCAGGTAACTCTGTACCCCGATAGTTCTTGTTCGAAGATCATAGAAATAATCAATTGAAGGGAAATTATCAAAACTTTTAAAAAAAGTTTCTTCTTGCATGCTTTCAATCCAAACGCAAACATTGGAAGTGAAAATATTTATCCAACTATCGGACATCAATTCTTTAAGATCTCTTTGAATATTACATAGAATACACAAAAGAGGGTTGTCTAGTGCTAATTCAGAATTGCCATCCAGTATGCCTTTGACTTTTAACAGAAGGCATTTCAATTCGTCAATTTTCGCGAATTCGTAGTAGTCATCAAAGATAGTACCCCAGAGCATGAATTTGGCCGCAACTTGCAAATGCCTGTAACTGTTCATTTTAGGCAAACACCTTGCAGAAATTTTCCCAAAATTGCTCCGTTGATACTTTTCCTGCATTTTCGGGGGTAAAAAACCATAATCATTTTGGAGCCAATTCGAGGTGTCCTCGATTACTTGATCACACCAATTGCTCATCATTGGCTCAAATGGATAGCTTGGTGGGGGAAAAAGGGCGATGTCAAACATATGTTAGGTTTTGGTTCTGCGAAAATTTACAGCGCCGGCCTTACATATGCACGCACTTTCAATACTGGAGGCATTATATTGCCTTCCCCATAAAATTATGTTAGGAGGATTTCAAAATAGAAATTAACAGTTATAGGTTTAATGGCAACCTCATCAAATTGCGAATAACTCTTTGAGTATTATGCAAATCATCAGCTGACAATGACTTTTTCAAATATATAAATCCAGCCTTTTCTATTTGGGCTTGGAGTATATCACTGTCTTCGGAAGAATGCATTATTACTGGGATACCACTGATTAAGGAATAGTTTTCTTTTATAAAATCAAGGCCATCAACATTTCTTTCTAAACGAATGTCCATCATGATTAAGTCTGCTTTCACCGATCTGAATGCCTCCATTGCTTCTAAGGTATCTTTACACAAAAAGACCTCGCCTCCCATTTGCAATAAGATTTTCCTCATAAACTCACGCCCCATTATATCATCATCCACGGCAATCACTTTGCGCCCCTTCAATATTGAACCGTCCCATTTAATATCACCTTGTTCCACGGTCTCATCCTCTTCCTTGTTAGGTAAATATACCGTAAAGCATGTACCTTTTCCCAAGTCACTATCTACCGTTATCCGGCCCTTTAGCAAGTCAACGAACTCTCTTATCATCGGCAGGGCAATACCGTTCCCTTGTACAAGAAGATTGTCTTCGGTTACAAATAACCTATGGAATATTTCACTCAACTTCAACCGACTCATTCCCTTACCGAAATCCAACACTTGATAAATAATAGAATCTTGAGACATTGATATATTAACTATTATGCCACTGTTTTTATTGCTGAATTTTATAGCATTTGAAATTAAATTGGACAAGATAAAACCTAGTTTATTTCTGTCAGTATAAATTACCTTTGGAACAGCTGGATCAACATTAAATGTTAGACGAAGGTTTCTCATGGTTAAAAATGCCTCAGCTTCATCTTTTATGTCAATAAGCAAGGAATCCAACTCCAAATGCTCGTAATTAGCTCTTTCATAGTGACCGCTTTCAATTTTAACAAGCTGCAAACCACCCTGCACAACATTCCCTATACTCTGAATATACTTTTTTAGTAGTCTTATATCTGAGTCTGATATTACAATTTTACCAGAGTCCTTATTAATCGGCAGCCCATTCACTATATCCTGCAAAGCAAACACATGACGATTGATTTCATGATTGGTCTTCGTAAGATATTTGGTCTTATACCGATTAGCAGCGCGAATTTGCTTCGTATAAAATCCCACTACAATAGCACTTAGCAAGTATATTACCACATTAGCTAAATAAACAATACTGTTTTCCTCATTGACCTGGAACTTCCAAGGAACAATTAAGTTACTTTTTTCGGAAAAGTAAATGGCATTTATAACAAGAAATGAAAGCAGAAAGCCGGGTAACCACTTGATCGTTCCCTGAAATAAAAAAAACGATGTAAGCCCCAATGCAATGCACAAACTAACAATTGGAACGAAAAGACCAAAATGCAAACCAAAATACAAAGCAGCCGCGTTTTGGGTAAATAACATTAAAGAGGCAGCTAAAAAATGCTTACGCTTATGATTTAACCAAAAAGAAATAAGAAACAAACTTGCTTCTATATAACCAGGCAGAAGAATCGGCTTTCCGGTTGTATAGGTAAGCAAGGGAGCTAAAAAAATTGCTGAACCTGCTGTAACAGCATTCATTGTGTTTACCAACCTAATGCTAGTTGCTGTGTCAGTTGGAGTTTTGGCATCTACGCCAATATTAATTAGGTTCATCCAGAGGGAGTAGATCATAAAATAAAGAGGTTTACTCAGGGTTGCCAATTGATTAAATATATTTCTTTTTACAAACTAAATTTGGTCCAAAATAGCACTCTTAGCTAAAAGGAGAATAATACATAGTTGCCTTGATAGCAGAAAAATAATAGTTTCAAATTATCAAATAGTCATGTATCACAGTTTAGATAGCAATTCTAACTTATCTAAACTGTAGAAACTAAACTCTATATCAATAATTTATAATAAATTTTTTGAAGAAACTATATTCTAGACATTCAAGGGATTTGGATCTAATTATCGTTGGTTAATTGATGATTATACCGTTTAACTCGGTACATTTTTAAAATCAAACCGCTATCCAAATAATTCAAATATAATTATTTTTATCAAAAGTTACGTTATAACCGAATCCAATATTTAAAAAGCAGGTGCAGATTTCAGAGAAAAGGATTACATGGGGTTTGAGGATCGGTTTAACAACGGAAAGCAGCTGCTGGCATATAATTGTAAGAGAATAAGAAGAGAAAGCAAAAAGAGACAGATAGATATATTTGTTTCAACAAATTTAGCAACTACAAGGATCAGTGAAATAGAAAATGGTAAGAACAATGTTGAGTTTGCTACACTTTACAAACTAAAATCTGGCCTACAAATAGATATTAATTTCCTGTTTGAAGCACCTTTCTTACCCGTAAAGCAAATGACATATACTCCTGTTACATTAGATATAGAAAAATTAAATTTCGGGCGTCGGTTACTTCAAATTATGTCCCATTTAGGTGTATCACAACAAGATCTGAGCATTATGACATCAATTGGTGAAGGAGAAATAAGCGAAATTGTAAATGGCAGCCATAATGTTGAACTCATAACAATAGCCAAAATTGCTGAAGCCCTGAAAATATCCCTCACGCTATTATTCTCCTATAATGGAATATTACCAAGCAACAAGGGATACAAGCAGGAACTAATACTATGATTGATACCAAAGGAACTTCTTACCAAAACGCTATTAACTCACGATCTCACCATCTGTATGAAAAGTGTAACCTGGCAGGCGACGTTCGGTCATAGTAAGAAAATAGTTGAACTATCCAACGTTCAAGGTAGTTACCATCTTTATGTGGACGAGTATTATTGGGGTAGCTTTGTATATCATAATTATGGCGGTAATCGCGTACTTACGTGGCAATGGCATAAATCTGTAAAATTGAATTCAGAAGACATTTCAGAGCTAATCGGAATAATTCAGGAGAACTTTGATACAAGCAACAATCAAATACTGGGCGACAGCCTTAATGTGTAGCAAAAATGCTATACACATAAAACTGTCGCCCGTAAACTCACTTACTAACACAATTAAGATTAGATTAGATTTTTACCTATGCCGCTTTTCGGCTGTTATTTTGGTCCGGCTTTACGAAAAGTAGATGCACTAAATCGGGATCTGATTTAATTCTCTGAATCTCACTTTCAATTATTTCAACTACGTCATTTTTTATCTTAATATAGGTGTTCTCAACTTCATTGATAGCTAATTGTCGTATTATTGGCAATGACTTGTAAGCCTTCTCTTCGGCCTTTATAGCATCGTGATTGTTTATAATACGAGAATGGAAATTCTTTAGCTTCACAATCTTTAAAGGATCGTCAGCAACCTGACCTACGAATTCACCGGAACTGAGGGCACTAATACGACTAGGTGGAATTGCCGAATCCATTTGTGTTGATCTACTGATACTAGTGTCGTTCCTATTTATGCTTACACTTTCTCTCTCTTGTACAATCTTCCCAATTCGTTCACTTAACATTTTTGCTGTATCTCCCAAAACCTGACCGCTAATAATATTACCGCAAACATTCATTAACACCTCTGCCTGCTCCCTAGAGTAATCCTTTTTCATCTGCGAATAATCCTGAATACAAATTGTATGTGAAACGAGATTACTTCTACTCACAGAAACACTGTAATCAAGTGGCTGGTAAATAGTAGGATATTCATCGAAAACCAGACTGGATTTTAGTTTATCTTTTTGATTCACCTGTTTCAGCAACCTATTTGTATACAATGACAATACTGCGCCATAAGTCTGCGTTTTTGACGGGTTATTACCCATACAGACAATTTTTGGCGACTCTGGATTATTAATATCCAGCGTGAAATCGTTTCCAGTAATGACATAATAGATTGTCGGTGAACTCAGCCTAGCTAAAGCAATTCGTGCAGATGCTATTTGCCCTTCAAGTTGTTCAAGCGCCCGGTTCAAGTAAGCAGAAACAAAACTTTGAATTAAAGACTCGCACTCAGGCTCAGAACCCAATAATGGAAACAGGTCATCGTAATCAGCTTGAATTAGTTCAATAACATGAGCAAGTGTGCAGTATTTACCATCTTGATATTTTCTAAGCCACCATATAACAGCCGTAACAAAAATAACGGCACTTTCCGTGAAAAATTCGCCACTTTTTTTTATCCACTCCTTATTGAGAGCTAAAAGGATACTACGAGCAGACTCACTTGCATCCGTAATATCAATCATCTGAGATGGTTCAAGAGGATTACATCGATGTGTCCTTTGAAGGTCATCAAAATTGATTACATAAAACGAGGGTTTATTCTTATACTTACTTTTATTCTTAAGAAACGCATTGTATGCGATACGAGTCAAGTCATCAAACTTAAAATCATACACAAACATCGTAAAGCCCTTAGCTAAATGTTGTGTAATTACGTGCCTGACGACAAAATAAGTCTTACCGGATCTCTACTACTTCCTTTCGCCTGGACCCGGGCGTGCCCATAATGAGCAGCGCCCGGAAAGGATTTTGAATGTTAATCCACATCTTACGTACTTTACCTTTCAAATTATACTCTCCAGGAAGATTAATACTATATTCATTATTAATCAACTCTTCCTGTTGTGGAAAGGTTTCATTTAGTTCGTTAAAAATGTCTTTCCTAAAATTTAGCCTAATTAACCTGGATAGTTTTGCTCCACCAGATAGCATCAGTAAGTAGCCAAGGATTACAATAAACATATAACAAACAGCTATCACATTTAGATCGGCATGTAGGTAGAAAAACAAAGTACCACCGAAATAAAACACCCCCCCAGTAACTATGTATGCAAAAATATTTCTAGGCTTTAAATCTTCCTCCTTTTTGCCCTTATGACCGAAGAGTGAGAGAACCAAAAGAAATAAGGAGAATAACTTCGTGTAAATTGGTTCTTTAAAAATACCGGTATCTCCAACATTTAGTAAGATACGTTCAACCATACCAGCAGACAAGCCGACGTTCACAAAAAACGAATAGCAAAACACATAAAAATGTAATGCCAACAAAAGGACACTAGCCTTTCTGACAAAATCAATAATGCTACGAAGGCCCTGCTCATTTTCACCTGTACTCATATCACACAATTTTGATTTGACAATTGGATCTAGGTAGATTATTATAATCTAACCCCTCTTATTCTTTTTCTTCTTTCTAGCTTCTTTTAATAATTCGTATGAAATTCCTTCATCTTGAACTACATCAAATGCAGCATCTATTAAATTACTTAGCTGGGTATTTACATATTCAGATAGTACTTTTATTGCTTCACCAGCAAACCTTTCTGGCATTATTTTAGGTAAATGCGTGTTTATGTAATTAATTCTTCTTGCGGAGATTCCATTAGCAACCAAATAATTAACAATTCGCTTATCGCATTTCCAATATTGATCTGGCTGTATTTCTAAATGACCCATTGAAATAATCGGACTGGCATCTTCATTATTGGATGAACGAATACGCATGCCAGCGCCTAACCATTGCAACAGTACCCCTTTAATACCTTTCTTGAAATCTGTTCTTGATATGACAGAATCGACAAATTGCTTGTTCCAGGCAACAGCTGGATTATCAACATCCGGTTGAATACGCGCAAAAATCCTATTAGCAGAATATGATCGATCTATATCGCTTCCTTTGAATACAGTTAAAGTTGCATTGTCAACAAAACTAATTCCGTAGGCCATACCGTCTTTATTCTTATAGATTTGAGCGTAAATTCTATTCTCCTTCAGCCCCATTAAAAAGCGTTTCTCATCAACGCCGCTATTTAGAACTTCATCGATTATTCTAAATAGCCGCTCCTTGTGTTCCGCCAATCCCTGCTTTTTCTCAAAACACTTTTGAAGAATCTTCAAAGTGGGGCTACCATAAATTGAACTTGCTTTAATTGGTTTCCCGACTACCTCGCCATCATCATCAACAGCACGGTAGATAAGTCCATTATTTTTTCGCAACCTGCTACCCTCTTCACCAGGATCAGCCACTACATTGAACTGTCGTAATATGGAATTGAATTCAGACAGGTTTCCAAACTCATAAAGAGATATAACCGACCGAACAATCTTTGATACTTCTTTTTTGGTGGGCTTCTTACCATATTTAATAGCGTCAATATCAGCAGCTCTGATAGCAATACTTTCGCTAGATTTCTGCTCTTTAGCTTTTACCAATCCATATTTTTCCTCTAATTGTTCAGTTGCCGGTATTGATTTCTTTACTCCTATAAAGGATGTATCGATTGCGCGTCCATCATCCTTAATTTTGGTACTAACAATATGTACGTGCTGTATAGCCGTATCCAAATGTTGATAGAGCAAAAAGGGCTGGGTGCCAAAACCAATTTTCTCCATATACTCAACGGCTAGCTGTTGTAAAAGTTCCTCAGATATATTCTCTGATGGATGAAAACCGATAGAAATATGTTCGCAAACATTATCGGCCTTCTGCGCTAACCTTGCAAGATGTTCTAGGCGAAATAGCTTTTCCTTAAAAGAAAGATCGAAAGCATCTTTAGGATATAGATGTGCATACAGCATCTTAGCATTACCTAAAGCGACCTTTTCCTCGTTGTATTCGACAGCTCCACGTATATCTGTGCCTTCGTTTACGACTGCAACCATTTATCAGAAAATTGGTCAATGCGAACCTGAATGATTCCTATTTTAGAAAGTAGTTGTCGTTGTAAATCCTCTGATACACCTAACCAAGTCAAATATTCCCTAGAAGGCGGTATGCTATTTAGCTTCTTTACCACTTGATTGAAATTGTTACCCAGGTAATTCAATTCCTGTCTCAAGCCAATAAGTTCATTCATAAATTCATCCAGTGATTGGTTACGAACTTTGACATTCACCGGCTTATTAAAAATGATACTACGCAAATAGTCACTTAGCTTATTATATGTGGTATCTTTTAATTTTCCGAAAAGGGCTTCATGTTCCTTTTCCGTTAGTCGAATATTACACCAGCAGGTGCGCTTATCATGATTTTCTCTCACACTATTCTTCATCTAATACTGATTTAATTACAATTTCATTTCCACAATCATGACCTAATCAATCCAGATGGCGCGACTTCGGAGCAATGCCATCCAAGCGGGTTTGTGTAACAAACCCACAGCTTGCTGTGTGCAGCGGAGCAGGCACACAGGCCCCCTATTATTAGCCAGGAAACCACTAATAGCAGATATGTATTGTAAAAAAGTTATTAAATTCGCCTCATTTTAATCGACGATTATTCTTAGAAAGGTCATTCATTACCCTGGGCTTGCTTTTATTTTTCAAGGTAGATTGAGCTTTTATAGTTGTGACTATTTCTGATACTGAGGGAAGTAAATTCACTGAATGGACATCCAAAGATCCTTTTTGTCCATCAATTAAATAACCCAATCCACGGAAATTGAGTCCAGAATTATCAAACTGGTATTTAAACGACAAGGCTATTTCAATATTATTTAAATGTCCATCTGTGTAAACTGTCATTGGAGTTGGATCGAACTCTCCCATGTAATATTCGCGTCTCCACTCGTCAACTGATCCCCCATATAAATATTGCCGCAATTGTTTTTCAACACTGCCGAACTTGTTTTTTGAATTTAGGTCGTCTGACAAAAAGCCTTTCGATTGCAAAACTTTAATCTCTGAATAAATTTCATATTCAAACTCATATTCCATAACACATAAATAATTGGTAATAGAATATCCTATAACGCCTTAAAACTTGAAACATCTTATCCATAAGGCCAACTTCACCCATTTCGTTTTCTTCGTCCACTTGAAGATGGGTTGACGGTACGCTGCTTTTTTGGAACACTCAGATTAATATTTGTTTTATGATACATTCTGTAATGGTGCATATATTCTTCGGTTTGTTTAAAACCCGAAATTTTTCCGTTCCAGATTGCTTCGCCAACTGGGTCTATATTCCATAACCCAGGAATATTAATTGTCGCTTTTAGCGAATCCCTATCATTGGATAGGCTTACCAGATTCTTTATGCCGGTACAGTAATTAAGCTGAAAAATCTCAGTTTTTTTATCCAAGCCGACTGCTGTAAATGGAATTTTGTTTTCTCTGTTTGATAACTGTGTAAATTCCTTGTTCCTGGTGTCAACAAGAAAATCAACACTTAAAAGCGTCATTATTGGAATTTCCCTTCCGACAAATTTTGAAGAACTAATTTCCAGGCTGAAGTTATCAGGCGTTTGTGATGACAAAACATTGTCTTTGTTTTGAGTAAAGACCCGCATCGGGGGGAGTTCAATGTATGCAACATCCATAGGGACGGTATGACAGTTTTGCGGCAACTTATAAACATTCTTGGTATTGTAGTCGAATAAAAATCGATGTAAACCAGTACCCTTGTCTACCTCCATGTCTGATAATAGAATTTTATTATCTCGATTATCATTCTGTCGAATGCAATTATTAAATAGATCTACGACAAATTCTTCGTTTGTGATTATAATCTCATTCATTTCTATCCGTTTTCTATGTTAACAATAAGGATGGAACATTTCAAGTATCTTACAGTTTCATTCCCCTCTCATTCCCTCTTTCTTTGATAACACGAGGCTTTTTGGCAAGTTCGTCTATTGAATATGGCTTCAAAACCTTCTCTTTTGACATGTCCATCAAGCAAAAATCGCTATAGGTTTTCCCCTGATCTTGTTTTTGCATCAACTGCTTTGCAAATGAGTCTGATTCAGCGATACTCCCAACTGGATGGAATATTTCAAACTTTTCTTTCAAAAAGTGGGGTTCAACATTATAATGCAAGTACATAAAATAAAATTTTAGGAGATAGAAAATATGACTCAACTGAGATTGTGGAAGACTGGATATTTTCTTCAGATACATTGAGAGGCCCCAACGACAATCAAAAGTTGAAAAACCAAAAACAAAACTTCAATTAGTAAACTTTGCAAGTTCAATTTGCGTTGCATCGGCTGCCGCCGATTGAGTTTTCTAAGCCATTTGTGCAAGAATAATTAATACAGGGGATGAATATCACGCTCGCATCCCTTTTCGTCTGTCATTTGGCTCACTCGATAACACCCTAGACTTCATACCTTGAGCGCTCCATTCCTTCATTTGGAAGTCGCTAACTTTCTGTAGAATCCTCTCGGAATTGATACAAGGTCCATAAGTTGAGTTAACTTCATCAAATACCGCGATGGTAGTAGCACTTGTTCTTCCCTTTGTTTCCAAAATATCCAACCGGGCATTTAGATGTTTTTGGTCAATAATTTTAAACTCAATCTCACTTCCCTTGGGTGCAATTCTTGCTATTTCCACATCCCTGAATGAGCCGTTCCACTGCACACGTTCGGAAATTGATATATTCCTAATTTGCTCTACATCATCCCCCCAATGTAACATCAGGTCAAAATTACTTTGAAGCGCATGTTTGGTTGCGGATTCTAAGGATGGGAAATGATGGGTATCGCTGCTTACTATAAAATCCTTCCCAAACAGCAAATCGGATTCATTTTTAAATGCTTTTAGTGAAACACTGGTGACAGCGAACTTCCTATTAGTATTAAATTGGTCAACATCTAATGTTGACAATCCAGACATATATCCCCAAGGACAAGACATCACTCCGGCACCTAATACATGAATAGTGGGCAGGCACAAATCGGATTGACCATAACCATGCAGTAAATTCAAGGGAATTTGATACTTCGATTCAAATTCCGCAACCCCATCCGGAAAAGATAAGTATATAGAGGGCGGAGCTTCCTGGTATGGTTTAGGTCCATGCTCAAAAAATTTCATCTCGACAACTTTCTTCCCGGCATCAGCTATAAAATATTCTTGATAAGACTGTAAGGGATTGGAGGCATCTAAACGAAATAACTCGGTAGGATCTTGCTCGCATAGCATTAAAAGCGCATCTCTCATATTCCCAAAATGATGTGTTTCAGTGGAATTCTTAAAGTCACGGTGGCCAATTACTACATCAAAGTTTGTTTCGCTATTATTCATAGCAACAGTTTTAATTTGACTAATCTGGATATGATTGACAATTCAAATCGCATTATCTGATAGGAAAAAGGTGTCCGACGATTTTTGCACTGGCTTTGCCCTTCTTTTTAAAAGGAATTGAGGTTCGGAAACTTAATATCCAATTGTAGGCAAGGACTTTCCAATTTCTAAATAGTTCTCCTTTTTCGTTCTTCCACGCTCTTGATTCATAGTAAAAATAGAATGCGTCGGAATGCTTCTCTGATAAATTCAACAGCCGGAAATAGACATATACCTCATTTCGTTCGGGCGGTTTAAATTGGCGGCACTTTGTCATTATTGTCATTTTAGATACTTCAAAGATGGTGTAACAAAAAGGCGACTCTGTACACCAAACCTACAGGTGTACATTAAAAATTTGTCATTTATGGAAGTAAGGAGATTATATGTGACTCGATAAGAGTCCAGGCAAAAACGACTGTAAAAGATCAGTGTTATATTATATAATAACAAAGACTCCGTTCAATTGATTTTAAACGGAGTCCACATAATATATATACAATTTTCTTAGAATTCCTATTGCAATGCCAGCATCAAACTTCCACCACTGAGAACAAGAATTTAAAATCGAGTAATTCCCAAAGCCAAAAAGTTATGTATAAATACAGGACTTTTCAGGATTTATTGAGATATGCCGATCTACTTCAGAAAGTAACAATGACAAAATCTGGCGTATTCTGCCATTAGGTTTATGGGTTCCTTTCTCATAATGAAAAATTGTTGATTCATTAATTCCCAGATTTCTAGCAAGATCCTCTTGAGTAAACCCGTTAATATAACGATAATATTTAATCTTACCTGCGAAGCTGGAAATATCGATTTCAAATGGAAAATAGCCTAAAAATTCTATGATTTTGGGATAGTACTTTACCATTGGTTTTGACCGGTTATTCTCCCACAGTGTTACACAATCTTCTGTTACCCCTATAAATTTAGCTACTTCCTTTTGTAACATCCGCTTTTCCAATCGTTTATTGAGAATTTTCTCATTTAAAGTCTTAGGATTCTCTAAATACCTACAATTCAATGGCTTAGGTATAATTTTGGAAAATGTGGAAAATGGCAACGCATCAATGCCCTTGCGGCTATTATAATCACCCGGCCAAAGATTGTGTATGTGCCCCCGGTAAAGTGCGGCAATACCTTAACAGGGTATCGGGGCCGCTGCTAGACCGTATTGACCTTCATGTAGAGGTAACGCCGGTTCCTTTTGAAGCCATCGCGCATACCGGGGAGCGTATACCAGAATCGTCCGCCACTATCCGGGAGCGGGTAGTGAAAGCGCGGGCCATCCAGGCGGCGCGTTTTGCAGGTGCAGGCATTACTACCAATGCCCAAATGAACACCCGTTTGCTAAACCGGTATTGCAAGCTCGATGCCGACAGTCTTGAACTACTCAAAACCGCCATGCACAGGCTGCATCTTTCGGCACGCGCCTACGACCGGATACTTAAAGTTAGCCGCACCATTGCCGACCTGCAGGGCGCAGCTGCTATTTCGGCCGCCCACCTGGCAGAAGCCATCCATTACCGTAGCCTCGACCGCGAACAGTGGGGGCAGGAGTATGAATAAAAGATAGAATAATAGATTCAGGACAATGGGCGCCCAGGTCATGGCATATAAATAGTCGGTTGAGAGGGCGGAGATATAGGAAGGCTGATCGGATGAATGAAAGCCTTGGATTAGTTGGCAAAGATGTAAGTGTACGAAGCCAGAGAATGGGGGACAAAGGTTTAATTAGACGAAGCAAAGAACAGAGGACAAAGGTGTAGGTGGCGAATGTAGAGAATCGACGGCTGAGAATTGGGTGGAAAGAGGAGAATGGGCGGACGAAGATACAGGGTAACTAAGAAGTAACTTATTATTTTGGATTAGGGACGTAATTTTGCACGCACTATGCAAATATTGTTACAATATCTCAAGCCATACAAATGGCTTGTAGTGCTTTCTTTGTTCCTGGCGTGTATCAACCAGACATTCTCTTTATTAGACCCGCTCATCTTCGGGCGTATCATAGACCGGTTCGCCAATCATCCGCATACTACAGATAAGGCAGGACTGGAAAGCCGTGGCATCAGTCAATACCTGGGCGGAGTGGCCCTGCTGCTGCTTGCCAGTATGGGCGTGGCCATGGTGTCACGTATTGCCAAAGCATTCCAGGATTATTGTGTGAGCGTGGTTATCCAGAAATTCGGGGCCAGCATTTTTACCACCGGACTTCAACACTCCCTGAAACTGCCGTTCCAGGATTTTGAAGACCAGCGCAGCGGAGAAACGCTAAGCATCCTTACCAAAGTGCGTACTGATTGTGAGAAATTCATTACCAATTTCATCAATATCTTTTTCAGCATCGTGGTAGGTGTGGTGTTTGTAGCGGTATATGCCATCAGTATCCACTGGTCGGTAGCCCCTACTTATTTTGTGGGGATCCTGCTGCTATCATGGCTTACAAGCCTTTTAAGCCGCAAGATCAAAGTCATCCAGAAAACGATTGTACAGGAAACCACCTCGCTGGCGGGCAGCACTACTGAAAGCCTGCGGAATATTGAACTGGTGAAAAGCCTGGGCCTCAGCGAACAGGAAATAAAAAGGTTGAATAACAATACCTACAAGATCCTGGGACTTGAAATTAAAAAAGTAAAAAGCATCCGTACCCTCAGCTTTATACAGGGCACTTTTGTAAATACTTTACGTCAAACCATCCTGTTCCTGCTCATGTACCTGATCTTTAAAGACCAGTTGAGCGTAGGCCAGTTGTTTACCATGCAGCTTTATTCGTTCTTCATATTCGGGCCTTTACAGGAGATCGGGAACATTATTCTTTCTTACCGTGAAGCAGAGGCGTCGCTGCACAATTTCAAAACGCTGATGAGCAAACCGGTAGAACGTATGCCGTCACAACCGAAAGATATAGGGTCACTGGAAACGCTTTCTTTTGAAGACGTCACATTCCGCCACCAGACGGCTATGTATAATGCACTGGACAGTATCAGCTTTACCGCGAAGAAAGGAGAGACCATTGCGTTTGTAGGCCCCTCCGGCTCCGGGAAAAGCACCCTGGTGAAACTGCTGGTAGGCTTATATACCCCACAGCAGGGAAAGATCCTTTACAACAACGTAGAGAACCAGGATATTCATTTCGACAGCCTGCGTGAACAAATAGGATTTGTAACACAGGATACCCAGCTGTTTGCCGGCACCATCCGCGAAAACCTGCTTTTTGTTCGCCCCGATGCTACCGACGAAGAGCTGGTAGATGTGCTGAAACAGGCGAGTTGCCAGTACCTGCTGTCCCGGGCAGAACATGGCATCAGCACGGTAATTGGTGAAGGCGGCCTGAAACTGAGCGGTGGCGAACGCCAGCGTTTAAGTATTGCACGCTCCCTGTTACGTCATCCGCGGCTGCTGATCTTTGATGAAGCTACTTCTGCATTGGATTCCATTACAGAGGAAGAGATCACAGGCACCATTAAACAGATCTCCGCACAACGCGAACAGATCACGGTGCTTATTGCACACAGGCTGAGCACTATTATGCATGCCGATAGGATTTTTGTGCTCGAAAAAGGGCAGATGGCCGAAACCGGCAGTCATGAAAGCCTGTTGGCCGAAAAAGGACTGTATTACGCCATGTGGCGTCAGCAGATAGGCGAAAGAAAATAATATATTCGCGGAACTCAAACCGAAGCTATGGAAGAAATATTAGGAGTAGGCTCCCGTGTACAACATCCCTCTTTCGGAAAAGGGGTTGTTATACATGTACACAAGCGTTTTTATGAGATCGCCTTTATAGAACAGGGTATCAGGCAACTGAAGAAAGAAGAAGACCTGGAAGTGATAGAAAGGATTGAACCTGAGTACAATGTAAGCTTTAATGAAGCCGAAGAAGCGCTGATCAAGATCCTGCGCACCTGGAGCGATGTTACTGAAATCGTTCCCCTGGGTGAAAAATGGAAAAACGGCGTAATGATCCTGCGCCCCGGCGACAGCAGTCTGAAGGAAAAAGAAATTCCTATCGACCAGTTCTTCCATAAGATCGTGATGCTTCGCGACAGGTTGAGGGTAATGGAACAACGCATTAATGCGCATACCATTCTCACCGATGAAGACAAGGTGAACCTGCAACAATATATTACGCGGATCTATGGCTCCCTTACCACCTTCAATATTCTGTTCAAACATAAGACAGATAATTTTGAAGGAGAAAAAGGGAAGGGAGAATAGAAAACAGATCTTTTATAGGGCGGCGCAAATTGCGCCGCTTTTTTTTATGGCCTTTGTAACGTTCCATATACCCCATTTCGCGCTTAAGTCACCGTGTATTTCAAAAAAAAGAGCAACCTTTCCCTAACAAGCAATGCAGAACTATTTCAACTGTTCCGTATAAGCGGTTTTGTTCTTATTGTATCATTCATAAATACACTGCTATGAAACTGTTGTCTCCAAAAGACTATGCAAAAGTAAACGCTGCCCTGCAGCGGGTAAGCTTTAATAACCTGTTTGCCCGTTCGGTAGTGGAGCATCAGATATCCGGACAGGTATTTGTTGATAACACAGAAGCGCCGGAAAGTTTCTACATTGTACACCCCTATGGGATGAGCCTTTTGCTTGGCCGCAGTGATGATCCTGTTTTCAATGCTGCCTTTAAAGAGCATGCGCTCAATACAAACAAAAGCAGGAACAAGCATGAGTGGATGCAGGCCTATCCTAATAAATGGCACCTGGTATTATGTGAACTGTTTGGCGATAAACTGATTGCCAACGCACAAAATACCGGCCAGCAGCAGCATGGAATTGTGGAGCTCAACAGCAGGGTTAACTTCAAATTTAATATTGAAAAATACCAGGCCGTTTCACACAAAAGCACGGCGCCGGGCGTGGCGGTTGTTGAAACCGATCGTGAGCTGTTCCGTAAAATGGAAGGCAGTGTTACACCAAATTTCTTCTGGGACAGCGAAGATGATTTTCTCGCCAATGGCAAAGCATTCAGCTTACTTGATAATAACCAGCTGGCAGCTACCGCATTTTCTGCTTATATGACCAGCGATAAACTGGAACTGGGTATTGAAACGCTTCCTGCATTCAGGGGAAAAGGTTATGCAGCAGCTGTAAGCGCTGCACTGATTGATTTCTGTATCAGCAACAACTACGAGCCGCTATGGTCGTGCAGGCTGGAGAATACAGGCTCTGTAATGCTGGCGCAAAAGCTGGGGTTTGAAGTGGCGTTGACTTTTCCTTACTACAGGTTGAGCAATTAGAATGGTGGATTATTAATAGATGAAACTTAAGTAAAATGGGATAAACAGCGTGTTTATAGGCTAATTTCAGTTAAATTTAGCTACCAAAATTCAGCTGGGATGGGTAAACAGACACTTGTTTTCTATAACGAGGTGAGGAAAGTATGGGAAGAGGTTACCCATAATGTAGCTTACACTCCATTGGAATTCCAACTGGAGATCCATAAAAAGTTACTCAACCTGTTTCAACCGGGGAATTATTACTATTTTATTTTTAACGTCAGTAACGCTGAATTTGAATTTGTAAGTGAACAGATCCAATCCATTCTCGGCTATGATGTGAAAACATTGAAAGCATCTGATTTTCTCAATAGAATACATGCAGAAGACCAGCCTTATTTTATAGCCTTCGAGAAACAGCTCGTCAACTTTTTCAGTAAACTTCCGCAGGATAAGATCCTGAAGTATAAAGTGCAGTACGATTTCAGGGTACGTGATAGTAATGATAACTATAAACGGATCCTGCACCAGCTGGTGATCATTGAACATAATAACAGCAACCTGCTCCGGTCACTTGGCATTCATACGGATATTACGCATCTTAAACCTTCCGGCACGCCCACGCTTTCGTTTATTGGTTTGGACAACGAGCCTTCTTACTACAATGTGCCACCAGACCAGCCTTTGCTTACTGCCTCAAAAGAACGGTTCACACGCAGGGAAAAACAGATCATCCGGTTTGTGCTTTCGGGCAAGAATTCACATGAGATAGCGCAAACACTTCACATTTCAAAACACACGGTGGATACGCATCGGAAAAAGATACTCTCTAAATCGGGCTGTGCGTCGTGGGTGGAGATGAGCGCACGGGCTGTTACTGAAGCCTGGGTTTAGTTAACGCGGCAGCCAGTGTGGTACGGCAGCCAGTGTGGTACGGCAGCCAGTGTGGTACGGCAGCCAGTGTGGTACGGCAGCCAGTGTGGTACGGCAGCCAGTGTGGTACGGCAGCCAGCGTGGGCACGGTATCCAGCGTGGGTGCGGCAGCCAGCGTGGGTGCGGCAGCCAGCGTGGTGCGGCAGCCAGCGTAGTGCGGCAGCCAGCGTAGTGCGGCAGCCAGCATGGTGCGGCAGCCAGCGTGGTGCGGCAGCCAGCGTGGTGCGGCAGCCAGCGTGGTGCGGCAGCCAGCGTGGTGCGGCAGCCGGCGTGGGTATGTTATCGGCGGGATAGCTTAAGGCGAAATAGATTATTTTTACTGCATGCAAAAAACTAATCTGCTTACCAGGCTATTGCTCCTCACAATTATGGCAGCAATGTCGGCCACCTTATTCGCCCAGGCACCGGGCAAACTGCGCAAAAGAGACCGCAAGCGCGATATACTTATGGAAACAACTGCCGGCTCCATTGTACTGCGCTTATCAGATTCTACTCCTTTACACAGGGATAATTTCCTGAAGCTGGTAAAAACACATTACTATGACAGCCTCCTGTTTCACCGTGTTATCAAAAACTTTATGATACAGGCCGGCGACCCCGTAAGTAAAAATGCACCAGCAGGCAAATTACTGGGCGACAGTGGTTTGCCCTATACTATTCCGGCAGAATTCAGGACTACGCTGTTCCATAAAAGAGGCGTACTTGCCGCTGCCAGGGAAGGAGACGATGTAAACCCGCAGAAAGCCAGCGCCTCAACGCAGTTTTATATTGTGCAAGGCCGTGTTTTTACCGATGGGAAACTGGACACCTTAGAACAAACCCGACTTAAAAGAAAGATCCCGGCCGCACACCGTGAAGTATATAAAACAACAGGCGGCGCCCCGCACCTGGACCAAAACTACACCATCTTCGGAGAAGTGATCAGCGGCATGGAAGTGGTTGACGCCATAGCAGCCGTTCCTACCAGCCAGGGAGTAGATAAAGACCGGCCGTTAAAAGATGTGAGAATTTTAAAAGTAAAGCTGGTTAAACGAAAGCGTTGAAGAGAAGTTTAACCGCAAGCATAAAAAAGCCTGCATCATGAGAATGATACAGGCTTTTGTTATTGAAAGGTTGCAGGCTTCTACAATCAGTGACGAAGATCGTTATTGCAGGTAGGTTTTTATGGCCGCAGGATAACGTTTAATGAAATACCAGTTGATTAAACGGGTTATCACCGGGGTGAGTAACGGGATGATGTAGGCCAGGTTGGGCATTACAAAAGATAACAACAATGCGAAAGCAAAAATAACAGGAATGACCAGGGCCCTGGCTGCATTGTATTTGAACAGCTCGGGAGTGAGTCCTTCCGATAAATTGTTTTTAGAGTTGTATACCAGTCGCCATAACCTGTACACAAGCAAGCCTGCCACCAGAATATTGGCAGCATAGATCAGCAGGGGCGCTTTTAAGGAAGAGTTGTAGTAGGCACTGAATAAGGCAGTGCTAAATGGCATGACTACAATGGGCAGCATAAATAAGAGATTGCCCCAAAGCAGTTTCTGGTTTACTCTTACTATGAACTTGAATAAACGATGATGCGTCATCCAGTACATACCAATCACCAGGAAGCTGATAAAGAAGCCGATAAACTCAGGCAACAGGTGGAAAAGTGCATGCCAGAGTTCATGATCATTGACAAACTCGTGTTCGAGTTTGGGTACTTTCACTTCAATGATCAGCAATGTAATGGCGATGGCGAAGATGGCATCACTGAATAAGGCAATTCTGTCGAGTTGGAATTTGTTCTTTTCTGCAAGTTCTTTTGGGTCCATTCAGGCTAGTTTTAGTTTATACGGGAAAATAGGTATAAGTAGAAAAAACGAATATAATTTTAAACCTATACACAAACGGCATTAACTGTATCCTTTTTTCATTCGTGTATCTGATAAATATATTCATGCCGCTTTACCCAGGTGGTTTCCCCGGAAAATTGCACCTCTTTTTTTTTCTTATAAACAGATCTGCCAATGGTATAGGTGTATCTGAATAAGGCTGGTTTATTATCATTACCATCCGTACCTGATTTCCCGGTAACAATTTCGAGGTCGCCGTTTTCGAGCTTCCGTTTAGATATTATCCGCTCTGTACCAATAGATCTGCCGTCGGATGCTATTTTTAAAGTATCGGTACTGTTGGCACTTTTCTCATTGGGATAAATGTTGGAAAGTACATAGTTGTTGCTTTTCCCGATCCTGTAAACTTTCAAATTTGCAGGCATCGTGTAGGGTTTGCCGGACTGGTAGTCTAAATAGGTTAAAGCGCCCTGCCAGCTCCCGATTAAAGCCTTGAAATCCCTGGCAGAAACTTTGACGCTGTCCTGCGCATTACTCCACGAAACATTAGCCAATAAGATCAGGATGCTGAAAACGATTCTGGATTTGGTCATATTGCAGGATATTTCTTATTAAAAATTATCAAAGTAGGAAAAGTCTTTACTGATTTTACCATTTTCGATAGTGAAAATGGTACATATTGGCAGCTCGAATTTGGTGTTATCTGGTGCGGTACCTGTAGACACAAATTCAACTATGATATGGTTGCTGCCCGAAGGATAAGTCTGGATTACTTTATCTTTTACATCCGGAAACATTTGAGCTAACTCCGAGTATTTATTAACAACTTGTAGCCTGGTCTGTTTAACTATACCTTTTCCCAGGCTTGGATCTTTGAATGCAGCAGTTTCGGTATACATCGCTGCCAGCTTTTCCCAGTCATGGTTGTTGAAATGTTCAAAATATTGCTGAACCAATTTTTCATTTTCACTCACCATATGATTAGTTTTATTCTTTTCATTGCAGGAAACCAATGTTATAATAGCTGCCAATAATATTATACAATACTTCATTTTTGTCGCTTTTAATATTAAAAATCTTTTATACCAGGACGTTATACTCTCTTAAAAAACGCCACGAGCTCAATTCCCGTCTAATTGTTTTATTTTTTCTTCCAGCTCCTTCCTGGATTCACCTTCTTTCAACAGGTTGATAGCTTCCTGGTAGTATTTTTTAGCAGCTTCCTTCTTTCCCATTTTTGCTAAAGCGTCCCCCATTAAACTTCTTGGTGTAGAGCCATTCTTATCCAATGCCATGTTCTTTTCAAAAAATTTTACGGCATTATCATAATTCCCTTTACCTAATTCGTATTTCCCGAACTGCCAATAAACAGACCTGGGCAGCGGAATATCAACCCCATAAATGTCTTTAATTCTTGCTTCCTGCTCAAGTACTTCTTTTAAAGGGCTTCCCTGATTTTTCACCAATATTTCATAAGACCTTGTTTCCAGGAAAGGCCAATATTTAAACACCTGTATCAATCCCATCGGGATACCCGCAGCAGGTGAACTGCCGTGGGTGAAACCGGGCAATACATCAAATTTCCAGTAAAGCCCGGAGTTATTGGCATTAGTGAGTATAGCAGCCAGCTCTTCCGCCCCGGTTTTGAATCCAGCATCCTGGAAACCCGCATCACCTACACAAAAGTAAAGATGGTTGTGGCGCTTCCCTTGGGCGAAGTGCTCCAGGGCCGTCAGTGTTTTTCTTTTATACCAACTTTCGGTATCCGGATAGTTTAACGCCGGACTAATAGCTATTACAGCATTAAAAACATCGGGGTAGCGTGTCATGCTGTAAGCCAGGAACTGCCCGCCTAATGAATGCCCTATAAATGTGCGAAAATCCAGTGTTCTATAATTCTGATCAAGAAAAGAGATGAGTTCAGTAGTAACAAATTTCATGAATGGGGTTGTATCCTCCGATGCGCTTTCTATGGATAAGTCGCCCCGGCCATGATGGTGGGGTATTCCAATTACAATGGCCTCTGGAATTTCCCTTCCATACATCAGTCTGTCCAGGTTACTTATCAATAGATTTTTAAGCCCCTGATCCTGGCCATCAAGGTAAACGATAACCGGGTAATTCAGTCCGGACTTCGCATAACTGCCGGGAAGATGAATTAATATTTCCTGTTTCCTATCCAGGTATCTGGATGCTATGCTATCTTTCTTTTCAGGCAGGAGGATCGCAGTCTCTACCTGTGCTACTCCCTTACAAGCTAAAAACAAAACGACTATTAGCACGACAACGTCTTTTATTCTCATTTGCATCCGGCTATTTATTAGAGACTAATTTAGTTTTTAGCACTGGCATTATACTTACCGCTTATACCAAACCATAAATCCAATCCAGATGACCAATAATGCCAGAATTAAGATCAATTCCCTTTCATGCAGTCCGTTTCTGAAAAAATTATTCAGGGAATGAAAACCCGCTACTGCCAATAATGAACAGGTACTGCTGTAAACTTTACCAATACCCCAGGTTCCGAAGAATAAAACGCCGAGAAAGACCATGTTGGAAGTTGTTATTTCAAAATTCAGATGCCAGACAAACCAAAGAACCGCGATAATGAAAATGCTTTGAAATTTTGGTAAACTTTTCAACTGCTCCTGCAAAAAACCACGCCAGCCAATTTCTTCCAGTAAGCCATATACTAAAACAGTGAAAAGCAGTAAAGCAGGAAATTTTGCTTCATAGATATAAGTAACCGCTCCTATCAATACCACGGGAAACACCCAATAAACCAGCAATGGCAAAAGCAGGTTACGGTAATTTCCTTTGAGAGAAAGCTGCAACGGGATACGGAATAATTTAATGGCAACCCATGCACCTATTGCCGGACCAACCCCACGAAGCAGGATCTGCAAATACCCGTTCTCAATACTCCCTAACAGACTGGTTTTTACAGCCAAAAAACGTAACAGGACGGCAATAGCGTAAAACACAATTATTGCCTGAACCCGGATTCTTCCTTTCATAAATCTTTGCTTTGAATCACATTAAATTTAAAACTAAGCAATAGAAAATGAACGAAAATTGACGATGGGTAAGTTTTGCTATTTCGATACTCTTTTTCTAAGCCTGCTCAGGCTTTCCGCCGTTAATCCCAGGTAAGAAGCTATGATCTTTAGCGGTGTGCGCTGAAAAATTTCAGGCCTTTGTTTTACCAGGTTTAGATAACGTTCCTTCGGGCTGAGGGTTAAGAGGTTCACCTGCTCCTGTTGTTTTTTTAAGAACATTACTTCTGCAACAGCTTTCCCGATCCGTAATCCCGTTTCATTACGGGAATACAGTTCATTCAAATCAGGATAACTTATCGACCAGAGTGTGCAATCTTCCAGGGCTTCTGTTTTAATACCGGAAGGTTGCTGCTTCAGGAACGAAAAATAATCGCTCATAAAACTGCTTTCATATAATAGGTTAATGCAGATATCTTTTTTTCCATCCCAGACAAATAACCCCGCCGAACCCTCAGCAACAATATTCAGATACTTTTCTACGCCATCATAATCTTTGATGATCTCATTTTTACGGAATTGCCGCACTTGTATTTTTTCCGAGAAACCTTCCCAGATTTTATTTTCTGCATTGTAATAAGGGGCGAATATTTGCTGAATTTGTTTGGGCGTCGGCATCGTGATGCATTAGGATTTTACGTGAGGAAACAGCTTTGAAACTAAATATCAACTATTTAAAACAAAAGAGGTGAGGGATTTACGCCGGCGAGATTCGAATCTAGTTCGTTTAGCAGCGTCCAGCAAGGATTTTCAAAAAACTAGTCGGCACAAGATACATTGATAATCAATGGCATATTTAGCAATCAAACCTAATGGCTAATATAAACGCAAATTAAATTACTAATTAGAGCGCAAATGCAATTACTAATTTGAATACATTTACAATTACTAATTAGAGCGCAAATGTAATTACTAATTCAAACACAATTACAATTACTAATTAGAGCACAAATGTAATTACTAATTCAAACACAATTACAATTACTAATTGGAGTGCAAGTATAATCAGTAATTGACTGATTAACCCATATTAGTGACTCAGCTGTAAATATTGACGTTATGGCTACACCCAACGAAAAGTTCGCAGAAGCGCTGCAAACGCTAAAAAACCTCCAGGACAACGGTGTTATTGGAATTCATACCAATGATCTTCCCCCAATGCACCGCATCCGACTTACTAAATATGGCTTTCTAAGTGAAGTAACCAGGGGGTGGTATATTGCCACCAACCCGAAAGACAAAGAAGGGGAAACTACCGCCTGGTATAGCTCCTACTGGGAATTTCTCATCCCTTACCTGCGCTATAGATTCGGGGAAAACTGGTGCTTGTCGGCTGAACAATCACTCTTGATACATGCGGGCAACTGGGCGGTTCCCAAACAATTGCTCGTCCGCACACCAGACGGCAATAACAGGGTAACTCCATTGCCGCATGAAACCTCACTTTTTAGCCTTAAAACAGCTCCTCCGCCCGACAATCAAACTGTAATTGTGCGGAATATGCGCCTTTATAATCTACCCGCTTCCCTCATTTACAGCGCTCCTACGATATTTACGCATAGTGCCATCGATGCCCGCACAGCCTTATCCATGATACGTGATGCATCGGAGGTTTTGCAGATTTTGCTCGACAATGGCCATACAACATTAGCTGGCAGGCTGGCAGGCGCTTTCAGGAACATACAACGCGACAGAATTGCAGATCAGATAATAGAAACATTTAAACAGGCCGATTACAACATACGCGAAGAAGATCCTTTTGAAACGAAGCTGGACATTAAACTTTTACAGCGTGAGCGTTCCCCGTATGCGAACCGTATGCGCCTGATGTGGATGCAGATGCGTGAAACGGTCATCGCTCATTTCCCGGCCGCTCCGGGGTTGCCTGCCAACCAGGAAGATTATCTAAAAGAGGTTGATGACATATACGTTACAGATGCTTATCATTCCCTCTCTATTGAACGTTACCGGGTCTCTCCCGAATTGATCGAACGGGTCAGTTCCGGTGAGTGGGGTGTCGGAGAAAACGAGGAAGACCGCAAACAAAAGGATGCCATGGCGGCACGTGGCTATTACCAAGCTTTCTTACAGGTAAAGCAGTCCATAAAGGGTATCCTGAAAGGCGCCAACGCGGGAGAACAGGTAAACAATGATCACGTAAAATGGTACCGGGAATTATTCGATCCAGGTGTGGCAGCCGGCATTGTGAAAGCGTCAGACCTGGCAGGTTATCGTAATCAACAGGTCTTCATCAGCAATTCCAAGCATGTACCTCTTGAAGTGGATTCCATGCGCGACGCGATGCCAGTGTTGTTTGAATTGCTGACAGAAGAAAAAGAGGCCTCGGTAAGAGCAGTATTGGGGCATTTTCTATTTGTGTTCATCCATCCTTACATGGACGGCAACGGCCGGATAGGGCGCTATTTGATGAATACCATGTTAGCCTCCGGTGGTTATCCCTGGACAGTTATCCCGGTAGAACGACGCAGCGACTATATGCAGGCACTGGAAAGTGCAAGTGTACAACAAAACATAGAGCCGTTCGCAAGATTCGTAGGCTCGCTAGTTCAACAGAGAATAGAAGGTAAAACGGTAGCAACATTACCAACCTGAGAACCTATTCTAACAAATATGGCAGGGAGATGAGATCGCAGCGGGTATAAAAAAGCCCGCAAACAGTTTGCAGGCTTTTCTTTCAGCGGAGACGGCGAGATTCGAACTCGCGATACAGTTTCCCGTATACACACTTTCCAGGCGTGCTCCTTCAACCACTCGGACACGTCTCCGTTTTTTTGTTGGGTCGCAAAAATACAATTTCGCGGCGATTAAACACGAAATATTTTTAAGGCATTTTCAGAGGTGATCTCTGCAACTTTTTCGGCTGCCATTTGCTTGATATCGCCCAGCTTTTCAACGATAGGAATGAGGTAAGCGCTCTCATTCCTTTTACCCCTGAAAGGTACCGGCGGCAAGTATGGCGCATCCGTTTCAAGCACGATGTGTGCGAGGTCTATTTTCGCCAATACTTCCGGGAGGCCGGCATTTTTGTAGGTGAGAACGCCGCCTATGCCCAGGAGGAAGCCCATGTCGATTATCTGGGTGGCGCTTTCATAGCTGCCGCCAAAGCAATGGAAAATGCCTTTTAAGCCTTTTGCGGCAAAGGGCTTTACGGCATTGATGGTTTCCTGCATGGCATTACGGGTGTGGATGACGATGGGCAGGTTTAGATCGAGGGCCCATTGCATCTGCCTGTCGAATGCGTCGTGCTGTTGCTGGGTGAAGGTTTTGTCCCAGTAGAAATCGAGGCCTATTTCGCCTATGGCGGCGAAGGGGCGTTTGCTGAGCCACTCTTTTACGATGGCAAGTTCGGTTTCGTAGTTTTCCTTTACATAACAGGGATGGAGGCCCATCATGGCGATACAAACGCCGGGATAGGCTTTTTCCAGTTCCAGCATCGGTTCTATGGCTGTGCTGTCGATTCCGGGGAGGTAGAATCTTTGGACGCCGGCTTTTTGGGCTCTTCCTATCATTTCCGGCCTGTCATGTTTAAAATCCTCGTCATATAAATGACAGTGTGTATCTATCAGATGCATATGTCTAAAAAACTTTTTATCCCAAAAACGGGTTATTTTAAAAAAATATTTTGACGCGATTCAACCAAGGTCTATATTTGATCCAGTTTTCATAGGGTACGGATTAAAAACGGGCTGAGGTGTTTACCTCGGCCTCCATTTTTTTAGGGGGTATCCCTTCTCACCCGGTTCTTCATCAGTCCTCTCTTTATTCATAAATCTCCAGCAGGCCTTCGGGCAACACTACGTGTACTTCTTTGGCTTCGCGGTCTATGTTTTTAAGCGTCTCCTTGTGTAAGGGTATCAGCGCCTCATTGTTGCGATAAGTGATACGCAGGAGCACCTGGTGCGGCTGTTCTATCACTTCTTCCACGGGGCCTAAAGGTTCACCTTCGTTGATCAACTGGTAACCCAGTAAGCTCAGCGGGGATTTTGTGCCGGCCATAGACCGGAAATCGGCGTCTGCAAGCCAGAGGTTCTTCCTGATGATACGTTGCGCTGCTTCGGGGGTGTCGATACCTTCCAGTTTCAGGTATACCTCATTTGTATCCTTTGGGCGGGCGGCTTCTATGAAGTAAGGGAGGCGGTCGCCTTTCTGCTGTTCAATGAAAACGGCTTCCACACCTTTGAAAGAGAGTTTTTTGTTCAGGGGGTGCACCAGGATGACTTCGCCTTTGAGGCCGAAGCTGGCGGCTATTTTTCCTATATGAATGTAATCCATGTACTATCTTGTTTAATGCCGGCGAACTGTTTCATGCGCCAGGCTTCTTCCTGTTTCATGCGTGCCCGTGGGATGTGGTAACCAACAGAAGGTTACCAGGGTGGCCTGTGCCGGGAAAGGGCGGTGGCGGTATAGGGCATAGGGTAAAAATAAAAGTCCCAAACACTGGGTGCCTGGGACCTTTACAAGGGAACTATTGATACGATTAAGCTTCTGCAGGACCTTCAGCAGGCTGGTCGTTTCTTTGTACCCTTCTTACAGGAGGGCCAGAACGCCTGTTACGCTGAGAAGACCTCTTATGCTCTTCATTGCGCTGCTTCAGTTTTGCTTCATGTTCTTCGTGCCACTTCGCAAATTTAGTCATTGCGGTAGCTTCATCAAACAATCCCAGTTTAACACCTCTTAACAGGTGCTTCAGGTACAATACACCTTTGAAGGAAAGGATCCTGCGTACTGTATCGGTAGGTTGAGCACCTTTGTGCAACCATTCCAATGCTTTCTGACGGTCTAAACTGATAGAAGCGGGTACAGTCAGCGGGTTGTAAGTACCGATCTTTTGGATGAATTTACCATCCCTAGGTGCACGGGCATCAGCCACAACTATAAAGTAAAAAGGCCTTTTTTTACTCCCGTGTCTTTGTAATCTCATTTTTACTGCCATGTTAAATAGACATTTAAAGGCTAAACAAATTAGGTTAACGATTTTTATTCGGACGGCAAAACTAAGGGTTTGCCCAATATTATCCAAGTTAGTCTACCATTTTGGATATTAATTTTTCTCCCGTCCTGTGTAACAGGGAGATAGATATTATCTTCTCATGCCGGGCATTTTGCCCATCGGCATTTTGTTCATCATTTTCATCATCTGGCGCATCTGGTCGAATTGCTTCATGAAGGCGTTTACGTCGGCCATTTCTTTGCCGGCGCCTTTCGCGATACGCTGACGGCGGGAGGGGTTGATCTCATCGGGGTTGGCACGTTCGAAGGGGGTCATTGAATTGATCATGGCCTCTATTCCTTTGAAGGCGTCGTCGCTGATATCCACGTCCTTGATGGCTTTGCCCACGCCGGGGATCATGCCCATCAGGTCTTTCAGGTTACCCATTTTCTTGATCTGCTGCAGCTGATCGAGGAAATCCTGGAAGTCGAACTGGTTTTTGCGGATCTTCTTTTCCAGTTTGCGGGCCTGTTCTTCGTCGTATTGCTCCTGCGCTTTTTCTACGAGGGAGGTGATATCACCCATGCCCAGGATACGCTGCGCCATCCTATCGGGATAGAAGACGTCGAGGGTATCCATTTTTTCACCACTGCTGGTGAATTTGATGGGTTTGTTCACGGTGTACTGGATAGAAAGGGCGGCACCGCCACGGGTATCGCCATCCAGCTTGGTTAAGACCACACCGTTGAAATCGAGGCGGTCGTTGAACGCTTTCGCGGTATTCACGGCATCCTGACCGGTCATGGAATCAACAACGAACAGGATCTCGGAAGGATTGACGGCCTTTTTGATGTTGGCCACCTCGGTCATCATCACCTCATCTACCGCCAGGCGACCGGCAGTATCTATTATAATAACGTTCTTATTGGTTTCTTTGGCGCGTTTGATCGCGTTTTGTGCGATGGCAACGGCGTCTTTGTTCTCGCGTTCGGCGTAGATGTCCACTCCTATCTGTTCGGCCAGTACGGTCAGCTGGTCGATCGCGGCAGGGCGGTAGATATCCGCAGCCACTACCAGCGGAGATTTACCTTTTTTTGTTTTGAGGTAGTTGGCCAGTTTGCCGGTGAAGGTGGTTTTACCACTACCCTGTAAACCTGCGATCAGGATGATAGCGGGATTTCCGGTAATGTTGAATTCGGCTTCTTTACCACCCATGAGTTCGGCCAGTTCGTCCTGGACGATCTTTACCATGAGTTGTCCGGGGCTGATGGCATTCAGCACCTTTTCGCCCAGGGCTTTCTCCTTTACTTTATCGGTGAACTCCTTGGCTATCTTATAGTTAACGTCGGCGTCGATCAACGCGCGGCGGATATCCTTAACAGTGTTGGCAATATTAAGCTCGGAAATACGGGCTTCCCCTTTCAGGTTTTTAAAAGCACTCTCCAGTCTCTCTGACAGGTTCTGAAACATTGTTACGACAGGTTTTTAAGGGTGCAAAGATAGACAAATAGCTGGTAGATGGTGGACGACGGAGGGTAGAATTGTGGGACGGGCGGCTTTTTATTATCCGAGGTACACTCTCAGCTGCTTACACCTGTTCGCGGTTTTAAGGCGGGTGATGGCGCTGTCTTTTATTTGCCTTACCCTTTCGCGGGTGAGGTTGAAACGGAGGCCTATGTCTTCGAGGCTCAGGGCATGGTCTACGCCTATGCCGAAGAAATAGCAGATCACTTCTTTTTGTCTTTCGGTAAGGGAACGCAGGGAGCGTTCTATTTCGCGATGGAGGGATTCGTGGTATTCGAGCTTTTCATCGGTCCTGCTGGCGTTATGGTTTTCGAGCACGTCTACCAGGGTGATCTCTTCACCTTCTCCCAGCGGGGAATCCATGCTCACGTGGCGGCCGGCCATGTTCATGGTGGCGGCCACTTCTTCGAGCGACAGTTCCAGCAGTTCGGCAAGTTCTTCCTGGGTGGGCTCGCGTTCAAACTCCTGCTCGAGGAGCTGGTAGGCTTTATTGATACGGTTGGTAAGGCCTACTTTGTTCAGCGGGAGGCGAACAATACGGCTTTGCTCTGCAAGCGCCTGCAGAATACTCTGGCGGATCCACCATACGGCGTAAGAAATGAATTTGAAACCACGGGTTTCATCGAAACGCAGGGCTGCTTTTATAAGACCGAGGTTGCCTTCATTGATGAGATCGGGTAATGATAATCCCTGGCTTTGATATTGTTTGGCTACAGATACTACAAAGCGGAGATTTGCGCGTACGAGGCGGTCCAGCGAACGCTGGCATCCCTGCTTGATAGCAAGGGCTAATTGCACTTCTTCCTCAGGTGAAATAAGTTCTACTTTACCTATTTCCTGCAGGTATTTTTCCAGGCTCTGTGATTCACGATTGGTTATCGACTTCGTGATCTTTAGTTGGCGCATACTCATATCCGTAGCAGTTTTTTACATAAGAGTTAATAAACGCAGGGGAAGAATGCTGATTGAAAGCAATTTAACTTTTTTTTTGAATTTCACCAAAAAACTTTTCGTTATAATACGCTGTAAAACAGGCTTTTACAGAATTAGTATCCGTGCATATCTCCGAATACGCCTTTTAAGCCCCCATAAACTGAAAAATTATTTTGAGGCACTCAAATATTTGATATTATTGCAGCCCTTGAATGTTGAAGACTAAAAGAAGCGTAATGAGTAAAAAACAGATGTATACGTTGGAGTATCCCGTACGGTGTTCCCCCAGCATATTATATGAATTCCTTTCCACACCGGCGGGATTACAGGAGTGGTTTGCTGATAAGGTAGACGAACGCGATGGAGTGTTCAGCTTTTCGTGGAGTGGCGGCGTGCCTGATAAAGCAGAAATGCTGGAATCGGAACAAGATAAATATATTCGCTATCACTGGCTGCATACCGGCAAAGACGAGTATTTTGAATTCAGAATAGAAAAAGCCGAGATCACCAACCAAACGATCCTCGTGATCAAAGATTTTGCAGAAAAAGGCGATATCAAAGATCAAAGTCAATTGTGGGAATACCAGGTAAAAGACCTCTTTCACCGGTTAGGCAACTAGTAAACAACACAGCTTGATTAAAAAACTAGATAAACTGATTCTGAAGGCCTTCATAGGGCCTTTTTTTGCCACCTTCCTCATCTCCCTCTTCGTGCTGGTGATGCAGTTTTTCTGGCTTTATATCGATGACCTCGTAGGTAAGGGCCTCGATATCCTTACCATCTTCAAACTTATTGGTTACGTTGCCGCCTTTAACGTGTCTATGGCCCTCCCGCTGGCACTTTTGCTTTCGTCGATCATGACCTTCGGCAACCTCGGCGAGAGTTTTGAGCTGGTAGCGATTAAATCATCGGGCATCCCGCTTACCCGTTTTATGCGCCCGCTGTTCATTACGGCGGTGCTCCTGAGCGGCGTCGCCTTCCTGTTTGCGAATAATATCACTCCTGTCATCAACCTCAAGCTTAACGCCCTCAAATACGATATCATCGTTACCAAACCGGCATTCGATATCAAGGAAGGGGTTTTCTATAGCAAGATCGAAGGTTTCGTTATTAAAATAGGTAAAAAGGAAAAAGACGATTCCACCATCCGCAACGTGGTGATCTATGAAAAAGATTACCGCCTGCAGGATAAGATACTGGTAGCCGAAAGCGGCATCATGCGTGTTACGCCCGACAAACGTTTTCTTGAGTTCATCTTGCATAACGGCTGGCGCTACGAAGAAAACGGGCCCCGTTATACTACCAATACCGAAATGATCCGGCTGGGTTTCAAAGACTATAAAAAGGTAATGGACCTCAGCAGTTTTGCAATGAGCAGAACCGAGGATACCCTTTTTAAATACGATGCCAAAATGCTGAGCGTACGCCAGCTGAACCATGCGATCGACTCACTCAACAGATCTACCCGGATCTTTTACGACCGCAGCAGGCGCGAGATGGCGTCTTATCTGAGTTTCGTTCGCATGGCGGATAGTAACTGGACCAAATTCAAAGCCCCGCCTCCTAAAAAAGCCGTTGCATACGATTCATTGATGACCGATTCTGTCCGCCGTATCATCAACGAAAGGGCGCTTAACCAGGTCAACAATATCCGCAGCAATATAGACCAGGTAGCGGCAGATTACGACTCCCGCCAGCAGCTTATCCGCAAGCACTGGATAGAATGGAACCGTAAGTTCACCTTATCGGCAGGCTGCCTTGTATTATTCATGATCGGCGCCCCGCTGGGGTCTATCATCCGCAAGGGCGGCCTTGGGTCTCCTTTGATCTTTGCTATCATCTTCTTTGTTATTTTCTATATCCTCAACACCGTAGGTGAAAAATTCGCTAAAGAAGGCGTTACCAGTCCCGGTGGCGGCATGTGGTTGAGTACCTTTGTGCTTATTCCCATAGGCGTTTTCCTGACGATAAAGGCTATGAGCGACTCGCAGCTGTTTAACAAGGAGTTTTACTATCGTACTTTCAAGCATGTGCGGGCTTTTATCGAGAAACGGAGGAAGAAGAAAGAGCGTGTAGCAGGAGACGTTTAATAAAACAGTGACGACGTGGAACAGGCAAAACAAAATCTGAAAGTTCAGCAGGGTATTACCGTGCTTTCCATCGTGTTATTCATTGCCAAGATCATTGCCTGGTATCTCACGCATTCACTGGCTATTTTAACCGATGCACTGGAAAGCATTGTGAATATTATGGCCGGGTTCATTGGCCTGTATAGTCTTTATGTGGCGGCCAAGCCACGGGATACGGATCATCCTTACGGTCATGGAAAGGCCGAGTTTGTATCGGCAGCCGCAGAAGGCACCCTCATCATAGCGGCAGGACTAATGGTGCTGTACGAAACCGTTCTCAACTTCATTGAAAAAAAGCCTTTACAACAGCTGGATTATGGCCTGCTCCTGGTTTCCCTCACTGCTGTCATCAACTATATCGCAGGCGCATTTTGCCTCCGTATCGGCAAACAAAATCAGTCACTGGCCTTACAATCGGCAGGTAAACATTTGCAGGTAGATACCTATTCCACTGCCGCGGTGATCGTTGGCCTGCTGCTGATGCTGCTCACGAAACGCTATTGGCTCGATAAAGTGCTGGCGATAGCCATGGGCTTTTTCATCATCTATAATGGCTACAAGATCTTACGCCGCTCACTGGCAGGCATCATGGATGAGGCCGATACCGAATTACTTGAAAAGATGGTGGCTTTACTCAATGCCCACCGCCGCGATAACTGGGTTGACCTGCATAACCTGCGGGTGATCAAATATGGCGCGCTGTTGCACGTAGATTGCCATCTTACCCTGCCCTGGTTCCTGAACATCCACGAAGCGCATAAAGAGGTGGATGCATTGCAGGATCTTATCCGCCGCGAGTTTGGCGACGCCATTGAAATGTTCGTGCATACCGATGGCTGTTTGCCCTTCGGATGTCCCATTTGCATTAAGCAGGATTGCCTGAGAAGGCAGCATGTATTTGAGCGGCGGATGGAGTGGACACTGCAAAACATACTTTCGAACCGGAAGCATAATGACCCGGAAAACTTATCTTCGCTCCGCCAATAACATTTACAGATCAACTAAATGATAAGACATGCAAGCTTGGAAAGAATACCAGGAAAAGCATAAAGACCGTTTTTTAAGCGAGTTGCTCGAGTTGCTGCGTATACCCAGTGTAAGCGCCAGAAGCGAGCATAAAGATGATATGGCGAAATGTGCCGCCCTGGTAAAACAAAGACTGCAGGAAGCCGGCGCTACCACCGTTGAAATTTATCCTACCCCCGGCCACCCGGTTGTGTATGGTGAAAAGATCATCGACCCTGCCAAACCTACGGTATTGGTATATGGTCACTACGATGTGCAGCCTGCCGATCCGCTGGAGCTCTGGCATAGCGGTCCTTTTGAACCCGTTATCAAAGATGGCAAGATCTTCGCCCGCGGCGCCTGTGACGATAAAGGCCAGTTTTATATGCACGTTAAGGCATTTGAAACCATGACTGCTACCGGCAGCCAGCCCGTGAACATCAAATTCCTGATCGAAGGAGAAGAAGAGATCGGCTCCCGCAACCTCGAAGACTTCCTGGCGTCGCATAAAGACCTGCTGAAAGCCGATGTGGTACTTATCAGCGATACGTCTATGCTCAGTCTCGATACCCCCAGCATCGATGTAGGGGTACGCGGCCTCACCTATATTGAAGTAGAAGTAACCGGCCCTAACCGCGATCTGCACAGTGGTGTTTATGGTGGTGCGGTGGCCAACCCCATCACGATACTCGCGCAGCTGATTGCCAGCATGCACGATCAAAACAATCATATTACCATCCCGGGGTTTTATGATGATGTGCTTGAAGTGCCTGCGGAAGAGCGTGCTGCTTTAGCAAAGGCGCCTTTCGATGAGGAAGAATACAAAAAAGACCTTGGCGTAAAAGCATTATGGGGTGAAAAAGGATTTACCTCTAACGAACGCACCGGGATCCGTCCAACACTTGAGGTGAACGGGATCTGGGGCGGTTATACCGGCGAAGGCGCTAAAACCGTGTTACCTTCCAAGGCATTTGCGAAGATCAGCTGCCGCCTGGTTCCCAACCAGAAAAGCGAGGTGATCACTGAGCTGGTGCTGAACCACCTGAAGAAGATCGCTCCTGCGTATATAGAGGTGAAGGCTACCCCACACCATGGCGGTAATCCATATCTCACCCCTGTAGACAGCAAGGAATACAAAGCAGCTGAGAAAGCTATCGAGGCTACTTTCGGCAAAACACCGATCCCGGTTCGTGGCGGCGGCAGTATTCCTATTACGGCGTTGTTTGAAAGCATCCTGGATTGCAAAACCGTATTTCTTGGTTTTGGATTAGACAGCGATAACCTGCATAGCCCGAATGAGAAATTCGATCTGGCGAATTATTATAAAGGAATTGAGACGATACCTTATTTCCACAAGTTTTACGGGGAGTAAGGATTGAACCGGAAGGGCCGGGAGTGGAAGTTGATCCTTGACTTCTGCTCCCGGCTTTTTAACTTTAGCACTCCTTCTTTAACTCAGTTAGTGTATGGAAAAGGAAAAATTACGTATCGATAAATACCTGTGGAGTATCCGTGTTTTCAAGACCCGGAGCCAGGCTGCAGATGCCTGTTCCAGGGGCCGTGTGAAGGTGCAGGGAACGCCTGTAAAGGCCTCCAGGGTGGTGAGTATTGGCGATGAATACGAGATACGTGCCGAGGCCCGGAAATGGGTGGTAAAAGTGACAGGGTTGCTGGACCACCGGGTACAATATTCCGAGGCTGTTAATTTCTATACCGATCTTACCCCTCCGGAAGATCTGGATGCAGTAAAATCGCAGGCTGCTGCCTTTAATACCGGGAAAAGACAAAGTAAGATCGGGCGGCCCACCAAACGGGAAAGGCGTGATCTCGACGGGTTCATGGATATTGATGCGCCTGATGGCGCAGAACAGGAATAACTGTCCCGCCTCTCGACTGCTGCAAATGACCATTAAAAGGAATTGATGACAAGCTGGGGCTGACAGCCCAGTAATAGTATCTTTGCGGGATGAAGATTGATATCATCACCGTAGTTCCTGAGTTACTTGAAAGCCCCTTATCGCATAGCATTATGAAACGCGCCCAGGACAAAGGGCTTTTAACCGTGCGTACATTTCACCTGCGTGAATGGGCTGTGAACAGCTATGGACAGGTAGATGACTACCAGTATGGCGGTGGCGCCGGAATGGTGATGATGTGCGAACCATTGGCAAATGCGATAGAATCACTGCAAAAAGAGCAACCTTACGACGAGATCATTTATATGACACCGGATGGCAGCACTTTTAACCAATCGGCTGCCAATGAACTTTCGATGAAAGAAAACCTGCTGATCATCTGCGGGCATTATAAAGGCATTGACCAGCGCATCCGGGATATGTATGTCACCCGGGAGGTTTCAATCGGAGATTTTGTGCTCAGCGGCGGCGAATTAGCCGCAGCAGTAGTGATAGACGCCATTGGCCGCCTGTTGCCGGGTGTTTTAAATGATGAAACCTCTGCCCTGTTCGATTCTTTCCAGGATAATCTTCTGGCCCCTCCTGTATACACCCGCCCCGCTGATTTCCGCGGACAGCAGGTTCCACCGGTATTACTGTCCGGTGATCCCAAAAAGGTTGAAGAGTGGCGTTTTGAACAATCGCTTGAACGTACACGCCAGCGCCGTCCTGATTTGCTTGAGGGACAAGAATAAATAACCCTGCAACCAATTTAAGCGACAAATACTTCCATTTGTAAGTCGGCGTAATTACATTAATATACTCCCATCCGGTGGATTATGTCCGATTGGGCTATTCTTCTGACGGATTGCGCTAACAAGATTTAAGTATTCAGGTTATTTTTGATACAGGTTTTCCCCGTTTTCCAATCCAATATCAGAAAGACTTTCTAAGGCCTCATCCCCTTAGAAAAGCAAGAAATTAGCTGTACAAAGCCCACAAAAGTGGGTTTTGTACCGAGCTAACAACCAATATCCTCATCTCAGCCGGGTTTATCCCGAATAAAAGCGTAGTAATGGATTCAGCCCGTTATTGCGCTTATTTTTTGCCCTTTACCCATCCCTTCCATCATCTATCTTCTTTCCCGCTATAAAAATCTATACGCCATCGCCTGTCGTCTGCCATCTATTGGTACTTTTACTCATGGCAAACACAACAAACATCAGCGGACAGCTGGTAGACGTATGGCAGCAACAGATCTATCCTGCTACCATTAGTTTTGAGAATGGGAAGATCAGTTCTATCACGCGTATTTCAACAGAACAATTACAGCAACAATATCCGGGCGCTGAAATTCCTTATATCATGCCGGGTTTTACCGATAGCCATGTACATATAGAAAGCTCTCTGCTGGTGCCATCAGAATTTGCCCGCCTGGCGGTTGTTCACGGCACGGTAGCAACCGTTAGCGATCCCCATGAGATAGCCAATGTATGTGGGCTGCCAGGGGTTCATTATATGATTGAAAATGGCAAACAAGTACCTTTCAAGTTCAACTTTGGAGCGCCCAGTTGCGTTCCTGCCACCAGCTTTGAAACGGCTGGTGCTGCTTTAAATAGCGATGATGTAGCAGCCTTGCTGGCGCTCAACGATATCAGGTATCTCAGTGAAATGATGAATTTCCCGGGTGTCCTTAACGGTGATCCCGAGGTAATGAAAAAAATTGCCGCTGCCCAGGCTGCGGGCAAACCTGTTGATGGCCATGCCCCGGGTTTACGCGGTGAAGAAGCCGCCCATTATATCGCCACCGGCATCAGCACCGACCACGAGTGTTTTACCGCCGAAGAAGCGCTCGATAAGCTGCAACATGGCATGATGATCCTCATCCGGGAAGGTAGCGCCGCCCGCAATTTTGAAGCGCTTATTCCCCTGCTGCATGATTATCCCGGGGATATTATGTTCTGTAGCGATGACAAACATCCCGACAGCCTGGTGGCCGGTCATATCAACCAGCTCTGCGCCCGGGCCGTGGCATACGACATCAATCTCTTTCATGTATTACAGGCGGCCTGCGTGAACCCTGTGGTCCATTATAACCTGCCGGTTGGCCTGCTCAGGGAAGGCGATCCGGCCGATTTCATTTTGGTAAAAGACCTGACACATTTCCAGGTATTCGCTACTTATATCAACGGCTTACAGGTTTCTGACGGACCAGCCTCGCTGATACCATCGCTGCCTGGCCTGAGCGCTATCAACCAGTTCCACTGCGCCCCTATTCAGCCAGAAGACCTGCAGGTAAGTTACCAGCAACAGGTTACCATTCCTGTTATAGAAGCACTGGACGGGCAGCTAATCACCAACAGGCTGGAATTACCGCCATTGGTTGAGCATCACCAGATCATTCCTAACCTGGTAAATGATGTACTGAAGGTGGTAGTTGTAAACCGCTATCACCAGGCACCGCCTGCTATTGCCTGGATTAAAAATTTTGGTATTCAAAATGGTGCTATAGCTTCCAGCGTAGCGCATGACAGCCATAATATCATAGCTGTAGGCAGCAGTGATGAAAGTATAACCGAAGCCATTAACCTTGTTATTGCCGAAAAGGGAGGGCTTAGCTGTGTTATTCCCGCCAATGACAGCCCAACTGCTGCCGGTAGCTGGCAACGTTCCGTACTTCCCCTGCCCGTTGCCGGGCTTATGAGCCTCAACGATGGTTATGAAGTGGCTGCCACATACACTGCATTAGACCGGATGGCAAAATCTACAGGCTCAACACTTGCCTCTCCTTTTATGACATTAAGCTTTATGGCTTTACTGGTGATTCCACATCTAAAGCTTAGTGACAAGGGATTATTTAATGGAAATAAATTTCAATTCGAATAAAGCTTTAGGCCTCCTGCCCTATCCATACCGCACCACCAATGCTGCTACGGGTTGCGCCGGTTACAGAATGCAGCACTGTATTCTCTTCCCTCCAGCGCAATACGCCCAAAAGTGACATTATAAGGGCTTCTTTATATTGCACTAACTCTGGTTCCGGAATGGCAACGGTAACGTGAAAAGGAGCCAGGTGATGAGATAAACGCTGTACCAGGTAGGTGTTGAAAGCACCACCACCTGTAACCAGCATAGAGGCAGTTTCATCGGTAGTGACGGCATCTCCAATGGCGCCTTCAAAAATCTTTGCCACTTGTATTGCAATATGCTCGGCATAAGTGCTCATTGCATCAGCAACAGACAATTGATAGGATTGAATCAATGGGAAGATCGTTTCTGTACCAAAATCATTTGCCAAAGACTTGGGATAGGTTTGCTGGTAATAAGGCAAAGCGTTCAGCTTTTCCAGCAACCCGGTGTTTACCTGTCCGGAAGCAGCGATAGCGCCTCCTTCATCAAAAGCTTTTCCTTCCAGGGCAGCCAGCATATTCAATACCCTGTTGGCAGCACATACGTCATAAGCAATATAACCGTTATCGGTGTTAGCCGAAATATTGGCAATACCGCCGATGTTAAGGAAATAATTGTGTTGTGGTAATAACAGCTTTTCTCCCATAGGAACAATGGGAGCCCCTTGCCCGCCTAAGGCTACGTCGATAGCACGCAGGTGGCTGACAACGTTAATACCTGTAACAGCAGCAATAGCTGCGCCGTCTCCCAGTTGTGCCGTCATTTTTAAAGCCGGTGCATGAAAGCTGGTATGACCATGAGAGGCGATCAGTTGTACCTTATGGTGCAGCTGGTATGTATCTATAAATTCGTTGATCTTGTTACCTATATAATGCCCATAATCGGCGTGTAATAACATGTATTCATAAGCATTCAGCTGGGTGGCATGGCGCAGCCGCTGCTCCCAGGCGGCATCATAACTGTAGCAATGCGCCGCTTTAATTTCGTACGACCATTTACCCCTGCTTTCTTCGAGTTCTGCAAAAACGAGATCCAATCCGTCGAGCGAAGAGCCGCTCATAATGCCAATTGCCCTGTAAACCATATAGTTAATTCAATAATGATGAAGAAAATACGGTCCCGGACCGCACCATTCAGCGCGCAAAAGTAACGAAACCCGATGGTTGGAAGGAGGGAATTCCGGCAAGGTTGATCATAGTCAACCTGTAAATAGGCTTTATTGTCTATTTTTGGCGCATTATGGTAGTGAATCTCAGCGAGCAACACAGCCTGGTTAGTAACTGGGTCAGCGAATTAAGATGTATTGATACCCAAACGGACCGTATGCGTTTCCGCCGCAACCTGGAACGGATAGGTGAGGTAGCCGCTTATGAAATAAGCAAGGAGCTGCCCTGGGAAGAAGTAGAAGTGCAAACCCCGCTGGGAACCCATAACAGCAAAAAGCTGGCAGCACAGCCGGTGTTGTGCACCATCCTGAGAGCAGGCCTGCCGCTGCATCACGGCATGCTCAACTATTTCGACCGCGCCGACAATGCCTTTGTTTCCGCCTACCGCAAACATCACCGCGATGGCAGTTTCGAGATCAGCCTGGACTATATGAGTTGCCCTTCGCTGGACGACCGTATTGTACTGATCAGCGACCCTATGCTCGCTACAGGCGCCTCGTTGGTGAAAACAATCGACTATATCCGCTCAGAAGGCAAGCCAGCCTCTATTCATGTGATAGCAGCCATTGCCTGTACCTTAGGCATTGAATATGTTGTACGCGAAGCCGGCGATGACATTAAGATCTGGTGTGGAGATGTCGATGATGAGCTAACCGCCAAGGGGTATATTGTACCAGGACTTGGAGATGCAGGCGATCTGGCATTTGGAACTAAGATGCAATCGTAGAAAGCTGGCAGAGAGAAAGAGATAATTGGTTTTTCAGTTTTAATTTGATGTAATGAATATTAGAATAGGACAGGGTGTTGATTTTCACCAGTTAGTTGAAGGACGTGATCTATGGCTGGGAGGCGTGAAAGTGCCACATATCAAAGGAGCGCTGGGACATAGTGATGCTGATGTATTGTTACATGCTATCTGTGATGCGCTGTTGGGAGCTGCAGCCCTGGGAGATATAGGCATGCATTTCCCCGATACTTCCTCCGAATTTAAAGATATCGACAGCAAAATACTGCTCAAAAGAACCTGTGCGTTAATTACCAAAGAGGGCTATCGCATCGGTAATATCGATGCTTCCTTATGCCTGCAGGCACCCAAGATCAAACCCTATGTGGCCCAAATGCAGGAAGTAATTGCGGGTATCGCCGGCATCACCATAAAAGATATTTCCATAAAAGCCACTACCACCGAAAAACTGGGCTTTGTGGGCCGCGAAGAGGGTGTAGTAGCCTACGCCAGCGCATTATTATTTCCATTATAAACGTTATCCTTCGTAATTTCTAACATCTGGCATTCCCCATCTACTGTGTATCCTCTATCTTCGCGAAGTGGAAAAATTAAGCGTTAACATCATCAACCAGTCGGCATTTGCACTTCCTGCTTATGCCACTTCGGGCTCGGCGGGAATGGACCTGCGGGCTAATATCACGGAATCATTCACTTTACAGCCTTTGGAACGTACTTTGGTGCCTACCGGGCTGTTTATGGCCTTACCTGAAGGCTATGAGGCGCAAATCCGCCCCAGGAGCGGTTTGGCTATCAAACAGGGGCTTACCTGCCTCAATACCCCTGGCACGATTGATGCAGACTACAGGGGGGAGATTAAAGTAATACTCATCAATCTTTCCAATGAACCACAAACAGTATTACCAGGCGACAGAATTGCCCAGATGGTGATTCAGCGGGTAGCGCAGGTAGAATGGCTTGCCGTAGAAACACTCGACACTACCAACAGAGGTAGCGGCGGTTTTGGTCATACCGGCAAAATTTAAGACAGGAATGAAGAATTTTTTATACGTTAGTGCTCTTGCCTTTGCTGCCCTGCTGGCAGTTACAGGATGCCGCCCTACTAAAAAGGTGCAGCGCGTTGAAAATGCGATCGCTAAAAAAGATACCACTGCCCGCATAGTGGTGAAACCGGAAGCAGTAGACTCTATGTCCATTGTAAAAGGCATTATAGCGGACCTGGATAAGGGGTTGATTGATTTCAATAGCTTCTCTGCAAAAGTAAAAGTAGAATACCAGGACAAAGACGGCGGCGACCAGGCCAATGCCTTTATTCAAATGAAAAAGGACAGCGCCATATGGATTTCCCTCACCGGCCCTTTTAATATTGAAGGGGTGCGCCTGCTGGTAACACGTGATAGCGTGAAGCTGATGAACAAGATCAAGAAGACAGTGCAAATGAGCAGCATCGATTACCTGAAAGAACTGACCCAAACGCCGTTTGATTTCAACACTTTACAGGATGTGATCATTGGCAACCCGGTGTTTATTGATGGCAAACTCACTTCTTACAGGAAAAAAGATAATGGCTTACAGGTGCTGATCATTGGCAATTTGTTTAAACACCTGGTAACGCTGGATCCTGCGCAAAGCAAGATCTTACACAGCAAGCTGGATGATGTAGATGCAAACCGCAACAGGACCTGCGATATTACTTTCGGACAATATAAAAACGAGGGTGGCGTTAATTTCTCTACTTACCGCAAGATTTCGGTGGCAGAACATTCAAAGCTGGATGTAACACTTGACTTTAAGAAATACACGTTTAATGAAGCGGTGAGCTTTCCGTTTAATGTGCCGAAAAACTTCAAGCGGAAATAATTTTTGCCTGGTTTGAACGTTAATTTTAGGCTGAACCCATAAAAAGGATTGGAATGACTAAAAAGCTGTTTGTTTCCATATTGTGCTTAGGTATTGCCGTAGCGGCGGTATCGCAGCAGACAAAAGATGAAATCCAGAAAAAACAGCAGGAGCTGCAGAAGGAGCTTGCAGACTTGAATGATACCTACAACGAGATCAAGAAGAATAAGAAACAATCTATAGGGCAGTTACAGCTGGTGCAGCGGAAGATCCGCGCCCGGGAGGAGCTGGTAAGCGCGCTGAATAAGGACTTAAGGCTGATAGATGACAATATTTATCTTACCACCCTGGAGATGAACCGCATGCGCCGGGAGTTGGATACGTTGAAGATGAATTATGCGCAAAGCCTGGTATTCGCTTATAAGAACCGGAGTAACTACGATTATCTCAACTTTATATTTTCCGCCACCAGTTTTAATGATGCACTTAAGCGGGTAGCTTACCTGAAAAGCTATCGTCAATACCGCGAAACACAAGCTGATAACATCGTTAAAACCCGCTCTGTACTTGAACAAAAGTCTCAATTCCTGACTAATAGTAAAGTGGACAAAAATGCTGCCTTGAAAACACAGGGGCAGCAGTTACAGGTACTGGAAGAAGACAAACGTGAGAAAGATAAGGTGGTGCAGGAACTAAAAGGCCGGGAATCTGAAGTTGCTGCTGATATCCGGGAACGGGAGAAAACACGTAAAAAATTGAGCGCTGCTTTACAGGCTGCCATTAAACGCGAACTGGAGGAAAAGCGCCGGGAGATGGCTGCCAAAATGCTGCGAGAAAAGCAAGCTAGAGAAGAAGAGGAACGTAAGCGCAAAGCTGCTGCTGTAGCGGCAGCGGAACGAGAGAAAGCAAATCAACCCAAACAAGGTACAGCTGCTACCCAGCCTTCAGCTTCTAACAATGGTAATGCTAATGCGCAGCCGCCTGCCAGTACCACACCTTCCCGTCCATCAGAGTCGGCAAATACAGGATTAGTGACTACAGGCCCTAGTAACCGGGATTATAGTGTGTTTGAATCTACAAGTGAGGGGCTGACCATGTCGCTCAATTTTGAGAATAATAAAGGCCGTTTGCCTTGGCCGGTGGACAAAGGATTTATCCTGATTCATTTTGGCTCCTATACTATTCCAGATTCGAAGTTAAAAGGGGTAAGCGATGGGCTAGTGATCTCCACACCGGTAGGAACTACAGTTAAGTCTGTGGCTGATGGTGAAGTTTCTGCTGTAGTAGATTTGGGAGGAGAAGATGCAGTTATTGTTATTCATGGTAAATACTTCACTACCTATAGTAATCTTTCAGGAGTATCCGTAAGCCGCGGTCAGAAGGTGCGTGCCGGCACTATTTTGGGAAGGGCGTCAGCTGGTAGCGACGGAGATGGACAAACTACATTTATGGTTTCTAACGAAAAAGGGAACTTTTTCAACCCGGAATTTTGGCTGAAAAGACGCTAGGTAATTTTCGATCATGCATTATATAATAGCTAGATCAAGCGATACAAACATAGATTTCAGAATCTCTTTGAAAGAGTATTTGGCCCATTTTTCGTAGGTTCTCAAAAGCTTTGCTCCTTTTAATGAGGCCTTTCTTTTAAGATTCTCAATTTACTGACTCATTACTGATCCAGTAAATTGAGAACTGGACACTCTTCAATCTCTGGGCAGCTCAGTCCTATAGGGCTAGTTTTAGGCAACCCATAGAAAGTACCCCCTGGTTGAGGTTCTTCTCGAAAGTAAAACGTAAGTGTACAAGGCCCTGCAGTAGGAGTTACTCCATCATAAGGTAAAGCCATATTTGTACCAGGAATAGCGGCTACACAATAAACTTGCGAAGCTGTTTTCCTATTTGCTATAGCTACGCTAACCATACCTACAACTGCTAACACAGAAAAAGCTAATATCGACCTCTTCATGCTAATATTGTAATTTAAAAAATGATGAATATTCTTTCGCCTCCATTAGAGGCGCCTGCTATAATTAACCTAATAAATTTCGTGTAAAAAAAAACAATTTAGGGAACTTATCCTTTTAATAAGGAGCATTACATAGATCATACATAGACGCATTATAGCTCATTTCTGCATAAAAGAACGATATTACTCTATATTCACTTATCCAATACCACGTTTGAGAAATGACGATGATACTATAAAAATAATCGGATATGGAGCTAATAGGGGGAAAATAAAAGAAAGTACACTCAAACAACTTGTAAACAGTTTTATTTTAAGAGTCCCCCTAAGGGGCTTGTATATTTCTTTACACCTATTTTGTTATTATGCAAAAAAAAAGTCTCCTAAGCTTAGTATTGCTAATGCCAATACTTCTGTTTAGCCAACTCAAGCCTGTAAAAAAGATTATAGATACTACAACTGCCTTTAACTGGCCTGAAATAGGGCTCGCCTACCAAGACGATGTAAATCTAAGTCCAGATGGAAAATATTTCTCTTATAGGTTAAAAAAAAGATGGGTGGCTGATGGCCAAAGAATTTTGCAGCCGGTAGATGGCAAAGGCAAGACATATCTATTCCCCCTTGATATTAAATGTTTTTTTTCCAAGGACAGCAAACACTTCATTTATTATTCACAAAATAAGCTAACAGATCTGAGTATAACTTCGGGTGAGGTTGAAATAATTGATAATGTAAAAAACATACTAATTCCTGATAAAAAAAAAGGCGAGTTATTGATTTATCAACTAGAGGGGGCGAGGCGCCAATTGGTGGTGAAGTATCTGCAAACACCTGAAAAAAGCATGGTGATAGATTCTGTTAGTAAATACGCTCTAGATAAAAAAGAGGAACATTTAGCTATTTTATTGACAAAAGAAGGACATACAGGCAAAAACCTAAGGTGGTTTGATCTCCAAACAGGGCAGCAATATGAAATAGCTGCGTCTTCCGAAGAAGAAATAGAGGCCTTTGATTTCGACAATTCGGGTACAAGGCTTGTATTCACTAAAGTATTGCGACAAAACAAATCAGGACGCACGATCTGGCTGTTTGATGCTTTAACGCATAAAGTACATAAAAAAGCTGATTCGAGAAATGCTGGCTTAAGCATTGGAGAGTTTATATCATCCAAAATGCCATTTTTTTCTGATGATGCCCGTTATATCTTTTTTAGAGTAGAGAAATCAAAACCTGTAAGAAAAGAAACAGACTATGTCAAACTGGATATTTGGAATTATAAGGATTTAAAACCTAAAAACGCATGCTTTTATCCTTTGCCTGACACATATGCTTTTTCAGCAAGCGTACAAGAGGAAAAATTAGTCCGTCTCGAAAATGATTCAATAAGATTATTGCCTAGCTATAGAAAGGTAGGGGATTATGTTATTACTGCTAATTATATTGGAGATCAGTATTGGAAAGAAAAAGTAGCTGCTGGTCGCCATTTCTGGCTAGTTTCTTTAAAAGATGGCTCGCAAGCGCGCTTTAACATTGTATCAGGTTGTCGACAATATTATTATTCTCCAAATGGGAAATATATTGTTTATGGAGATTCTGTAGGAGGAAAATTAGACTATTACAGCTTCAATACGCTTACAAAGGAAACCAAGAATTTATCGAAATATATCCCAACAGACCACTTAACTTTCACAACAATCAACGGAGATAAGCTAGTTGGGCCAAATTTCCTGAATGACGTAGTGGGTTGGCTATCAGATGAAAATGCTGTTTTGATCTATGGAAGCTTCGATATATTCAAATTTTATTTATCGGGAAATCAAAAGCCTGAAAATATAACAAACGGCTATGGATATAAGCATCATACTCGTTTTGCTTTAGCTTACGAAGGTAGTCTAGGAGAAAATTTATATAATAGTAAAGACACATTACTATTAACCGCATTCAATGGAGAGAACAAATATAATGGATTTTATTCCAAGTGCTTATCTGAAAATAGCCACCTTGATTCCTTATCAATGCAGCCATGGATAATTAATGCATTTGGCAAAAGAATTATGCCCGACAATGACCATATGATGTATAAAGGCATGCCACCATTGAAAGCAACAGACACTGACTTATGGTTGGTTAAGTGCAATTCTACTAATAGTGCTCCAAACTATTTCATAACAAATGACTTAAAACACTATCGAAGGTTAACTGACATCCAGCCTCATCGCGATTATAATTGGTACACAACTGAGTTAGTTCACTGGCAGCAATATGATGGCAAAAGAGGCAACGGCATTTTGTACAAACCAGAAAACTTTGATTCGAAAAAAAAATACCCAGTTATCATCTACCATTACCGAGAGTTGAGTCATAAGCTGTATCATTACGATATACCGGAACCATGTTCAGATATTATTAATATCCCTTGGTTTGTCAATCGAGGGTACATAGTTATGGCCCCCGATGTATTTGTAGCGGAAAACGGTTCAGGGCCTGGTGCGTTTAATGCAGTTGCTTCGGCGGCAGATTGGCTTAAAACACAATCTTATGTAGATGAGAATAAAATTGGTTTGGCTGGTCATAGCCAAGCCGGTTTTCAAACAGATTATATTGTAGCACATACTAATGTTTTTGCAGCAGCGTTGTCCGGAGCAGGTGGCGCAGATGCAATTACCTCCTCATTTATTACAAGAGGATGTGGTAACCTCCGATTTTATGCATCTGAACTAAGAATGGGCACGATATGGGAACATTTGGATCTTTATTTAGAAAATTCGCCATTACATATTGCAGATAAGATTAAAACTCCATTGTTATTGTTTCACTGTATGAAGGATGAGGCAGTGCCTTGGGAGTTATCTGTGCAGCTTTTTATTGCTCTTTGGCGCCTAGGAAGCCCCGCTTGGCTGTTACAATATGATGAAGGTAATCACTCCCTTTTAACTAAACGTGACGTATTAGACTATACAACACGTTTAGAACAATTTTTTGGGCATTATTTAAAAGGACAGCCCCCAGCAGAATGGATGACAAAAGGGGTACCAAGAGAACTAAAAGGTATTGAAACGGGCTTAAAACTAATCAAAGAATAAAAGACTCCATTACCAAAATCTATCTAACATAAATAAAAAGCTATTAAACTCAACGGCAGCTCTTAAAAAAAAGCTCAATTAAGTTTAATAGCTTTTTATTTATTTCTCAATCATGCCCTCGCTTTTCTAATTACTAGTTCTAAACGGTTTTTAGTTATCTCTTGCCTATAATATGTAGCGTTGACTAGTACATCCTGCAATATCTATTGTACAGCTTTTCGTACAAAGGCACTACATTCTGAATATCAAATCGGCAAGCCTGCTCATAAGCTTGGCTTTTTAGCAGGCTCAAAAGTGTTGTATCTGATAACAACTCTAGCGCCTTTCGACCCATATCAGGCACATCTCCCACATTAGTAAGATATCCGGTTACACCTTCTATATTGATTTCAGGCAATCCACCCGCATTGCTACTAAGTACTGGCACCTTCGCAGCCATTGCCTCTAATGCAGCCAATCCAAAACTTTCATAATCAGAAGGCAGTAGAAATAAGTCAGAAATTGCCAATATTTCTTCTATCTGCTCCTGCTTACCTAAGAAACGCACATCTTCATCAATATGTAACTCCCTTGACAATTCCTCGACTATATGCCGTTCAGGCCCATCTCCCACCATCAACAACTTGACCGGCAGCTCCCTTTTCACCTCTGCAAACACCTTCACAACATCCTGCACCCTCTTCACCTTCCGGAAATTTGAAGCATGCACCAAAATCTTCTCATCCTTAGGTGCTATCACCTTCCGAAATGCCTCAATCGGCTTCTTGCTAAATCGTTTTACATCTACAAAATTGTGAATCACCTCTATTTCCTTGCTGATATCAAAATGCCTATATGTTTCCTTTCGCAAATTATCCGATACCGCAGTGATAGCTGCACTTTCATTGATAGAGAAAGTAACCACAGGCTCATACATCTTATCTCTACCTACCAAGGTAATATCGGTACCATGAAGGGTGGTGATCACCGGAACATCGCGCCCCAGTTTCTTTTGAACAATCTGTCGGGCCATATAAGCCGCCGAAGCATGAGGTATTGCATAATGAACATGTAATAGATCCAGGTCGTGATTCATAATTACATCTACCATCGTACTCGCCAGTGCCACCTCGTAAGGAGGATAATCAAACAAAGGATAGGTAGGCACCCTTACCTCGTGGTAATAAATATTTGCGTTGAATACATTCAGCCGCACCGGCTGCTGGTATGTGATAAAATGTACCGAATGTCCTTTATCTGCCAATGCCTTTCCTAACTCTGTAGCCAATACTCCGCTACCCCCAAAGGTGGGATAGCATACAATTCCTATACGCATGCATAATGGTTTATTACACACAAAGATAGGAATAGATGGCAGATGTCAGACGGCCGAGGGTACGAGGTAGCATTAAGCTTGTATTAGGAATATAACAGGGATTTTATGTAACTCGGGGACCTGTTTCAACCATTCCTTGGCTGTCTTTGTCTGGATCTTTTCGGTGGATGCGGTGATATTGGCGGCAACACAAATCCTGGTATTAGGCTGGCAATACTGCAAAAGGTCCTTTAATAACGCGTTGTTGCGGTAAGGAGTTTCGATGAAGATCTGGGCGCATTGCTGCTGCTGCGATTCGACCTCTATAGCTTTAATCGCTTTGCGACGTTCAAGATTGTCTATAGGCAGGTAACCGCGGAAACGGAATCCCTGGCCATTCATACCACTGGCCATCAGCGCCAGGAGGATGGAACTGGGGCCTACCAGGGGCTTTACTACTGCCCCCGCCTGCTGTGCCGCTGCTACCAATATCTGCCCGGGGTCGGCAACGCCGGGGCAGCCTGCTTCGCTGATAATGCCAATATTCTTTCCCGCCTGTAACGCTTCCAGGAATTGGGTCCTTACCGCATCCTCGGCTTTATGGATCGCATACCAGGCATAATCATCTATCACCATCTCGCGCCATAAACGTTTCAGGAAACGCCTTGCCGTCTTTTCATTCTCAACGAAGAATACCTGGCACTGCTTTACAGCATCGGTAATATAAGCCGGCAATACTTCCAGCGCCTCCGGCTCGTCATGTAATACAGTAGGTATCAGGTAAACAGTTCCCATAAATGATAGGTATAGAATGGTAGTTAGGAATGTCCCAGGTGGTTATCGATAATACCTGGTTTTTCCTGGATCGCATGCATACTTAAGGTAGCAGCAATGATGGCATAGGCCGGGGCTAATACCCAACCCAAGAAAGGCACCAGGTGCATCAGGTAAAACAACAGGCCATTACCAGTGGCCAGGCCTTTGTGATGGGTGATATAATAAATGCTATTGTTGACACTCATATTCCGCCTCGCATTGTTATAATCTACCATTGAAAAACCCCAGTAAAAACATTCGTTGATCACCGCCATCAAAGGGGTGGCCCAGCCTACTACGGGAATAATAGACAGGATGAGAATCGACAAGGTATAAATGGTTTGCCAGAACGCGTTCCTGAGCGCCACCCGAATGCCACGGGTCATATCTGCACGTAATTCGGTAAGCCGGAACTTTAATTCTCTTCCGGCGATAATAGCCTCTGTTTTTTCACTGAGATATGTAAATACCGGCGAACCGATGATAAGAATAACGTATTTGAACAGCGAGAAATAAAGCATCATCTGGATCAGCCAGAAGATGAGTCCTGATAGTGTGAACAGGAAGCCCAGCAGGCTGCTTTGCATACGGGATACCCAGTTACTTAGTCCTGTTTTAAGGCTTAGCCATTCGATGAACTGGCTGGAGGTCTTCCCGAAAAAATACATGCTTATCATGAACAGGATAGCATATACGATACCCGGCACCAGGATCCATTTCCACAACTTGTGCCGGCGAATAAATTCATTCGCCTGGATAAACGACTGGATGGATATGATAATCTCTTTTAACAACGGTCGTCTGTTTTTGGCCAAATATAAGCCCTTCATCGCTATCCGTTTGTATTTTTAACCCATGAGCTACGAACAACAGCCATGTACCCTCCCCAGCCACTGGCAGATCTTACCAGCCGCCTTCTATGAACGGGAAGATGTAGTACAGCTGGCGCGCGAACTGATAGGGAAGATCCTGGTCACCTGCTTCGACGGTGTAGTCACAGCTGGCTATATCACAGAAACCGAAGCCTATGAAGGGGTTACCGACCGCGCCTGCCATGCCTGGAACGGGCGCCGCTCCAACCGCACCGAGGTGATGTACTCCCCCGGCGGAACGGCGTATGTTTACCTGTGTTATGGAATTCACCACCTGTTTAATGTGGTTACCAATAAGAAGGATATTCCGCATGCCATTCTTATCCGGGGGATAACGCCTTTGGTGGGTGTGGAACATATGCTTGCCCGCACGGGGAAAACGAAGGTTAGCCAGACTTTTGGCTCCGGGCCTGGTAATGTATCGAAGGCATTGGGGATTCATACCCGGCATACGGGGCAAAGTCTTATAAATACTCCGGAGATCTTTATTGCCTCGGATGGCACCAGCTATCCCGAGGAAGCGATTGTGGCCGGGCCGCGTATAGGGGTTGACTATGCAGGGGAAGATGCCAAACTGCCTTATAGATTTCTCCTCTCCCTTTAGGAATACTCCTAAAACCTGGGACAGGGCATTTCTTTTCTATCGGAAGGGCGCGCGATATAGATCAGCGAAATTTCGATCCCGCCACGGCTGGCGGAGGCGCTTTTTAACTGGGAGGTGTTGACATCGTACGAGATGCCCAAACGGGCATTGTTCATTTCTATTCCCAGGTAAGGAATGAAAGCGTCTTTTACGCGGAGCCATCCGCCGGCATACAGGTTAATGGGATTGATCATGGTTTCGGTACCTGCCTGGATCTGGAAGGCGCCGCCGATGACGGTTTCGCTGGCTTTGGCCTGGATGCTGGTCAAACCACTCAGGTGAAGGGTCAGGTTTTCGCCTATCGGGAAATAACCGCCGGCATGGAACGTGGTTCTTGGATTCAGCAGGTATAAGGCACCGGTGAACTGTTGCTTCGGACGGTTAATATGATACATGCTGATGCCTGCATAATAGAAATCACGGTCGGTATTACTGCCGCTATATAAGAGGCCGGCATTTACGTCGATATAGTTGTTTTTGAGGGTTGAGCCGTTAAAGAGCTCGGATGTCACGCCGGTGAAACCGGATGCGGTAAGCTGGTCTTCGAATTTCAGGTCGGCGGTATTGATCATCATATTCGCATAGGTGGCCTGGAAGCCTGCGCCTATCTGGTGATAACCTTCTTCATCGAGGCCTATATGATAGGCTGTAGATGCGGAGAAATAGTTGAATTTTACGGCGCCATTGGCACTTTTATCGGTATAGCCCATAAAACCTACGCCCCACCTGTCTGTTTCGGGGATGCTGTTGAGCATCACAGGCAGGTCTACCGATAAGGTGGCTGTCTGGTAAGCCCTGTTGATGGTAGGCCACTGGTTGCGGTAGTTGCCGGAGACCCGGAAGGTGCCGTCGAATTTTCCTGTAAATGCGGGGTTCAGGGTAAGTGGTGATGAAAAGAACTGTGAGAAATGCGGATCCTGCGCCAGCAGTAATATTGGCGCTATTAAGGGTAGAAAGCTTAGGATTATTTTTCTCATAGTTGATATTGCCACCTAAATATAGGGATAGATGGCGGATGGTGAAAGGGTTGAGTCTGTAATTCCGCGAAATTACTGGTTTCCCCCAACATGCGCGTGCATTTTACCGGCAAACAGATAAGGAAGCTGGAAACATTTTACATAAAAGGAAAATGGTTTAAGCAGCAGTCTTTCCTCCGTGGCAAAACTTAACTGCATATAGTTCATTTGATAATAGCCAGTGAAACATAGCTGGGGCCGAGCAGCTAATTTTTATTGTATCACCTTTTCCATCCCTATACTTCGTGAGCCTTTTACCAGCAGGTAGCTGTCGGTAAAGTTTTGTGCCTTCAGCCATTCGGCGGCGGCGGCGGCATTTTGGAAGTAGTGATAGGGGTGGCTCACTTTCGCGAAATCTCCTCCTACCAGCGCTACTGCGTGCCAGTTGTACCGGGCGATGAGGTCTACCAGCTGCTGGTGTTCGGCGATGCTTTCGGGGCCCAGTTCCATCATGGCGCCGAGTAATAAGATCTTTTGAGCAGCTTCTACTTTTGCGAAGTTTTCGATGGCGGCTTTCATACTTGATGGATTCGCATTGTAAGCGTCAAGGATGATCTTGTTGCTGCCGGCATTTACCAGCTGAGAACGGCTGTTTGAGGGGGTGTATTGACTCAATGCCGCTACCATCTTGTCTTCGGGGACATTGAAGTGTTTACCTACGGCAACAGCACATAATACATTGGGCAGGTTGTAGCTGCCTACCAGCTGTGTGCTTAGTGCTTTAAAATTTACGCCACTGGTCATTTTCAGCACCAGGAACGGCTCGGAGTGCGCCACTTCACCGGTGACGGTACCGCTGGTGGTGCCGTACCATTCGATGGTGGGGATGCCGGCAGACATTTCGTGCAGGTAGTCGTAATCGTTGAAGGCGAAGGCTACGCCGTTGTGAGCGCGCAGGTAATCGAACAGTTCGCCTTTGCCTTTGCGGACGCCGGCTTCGCCGCCAAAACCTTCGAGGTGGGCTTTGCCGGCATTGGTGATGATGCCATGTGTTGGCTGCACATAGGTGCAGTATCCTTCAATTTCTTTCTGGTGGTTGGCGCCCATCTCTATAACCGCGAATTGAGCGTCTTTTTGCACTCTTAAAAGCGTGAGGGGGATGCCTATATGGTTGTTCAGGTTGCCCTGGGTGGTGCAGGTGGTATAGTGACTGGCCAATACGGCGTGCACCAATTCCTTGGTGGTGGTTTTGCCGTTGCTGCCGGTGATGGCGATGAACGGGATGTTGAACTGCTCCCTGTGATGGCGCGCCAGCTGCTGCAAGGTTGTAAGCACATCGTCGACCAGGATGAGGCGGCCGTTATTGGGTGCTATGGGCTCGTCTATCACTGCGTAGGCTGCGCCGGCTTCCAGGGCTTTCAGGGCGAAGGTATTGCCGTTAAAAGAAGGCCCTTTCAATGCGAAAAAGAGATCACCCTTTTTTAGTTTACGCGTATCGGTTTCAACGGAAGGGTGGAGTAAAAACAGGGAATATAGTTCAGGAATGGTCACGGCGTAATTTTTCGTGAAGATAGATGATGAGGGGCAAAAAAAAGCCACCCGACGTTGAACGTGGATGGCCTTCATTTGTATTTACCTTTTCCTTATCTCTTTTGTCTGCGGGTTGGGAAGAAGTTACCCGTTTTGTGTTTGCTGCCGGCGCCTTCAGGTGCTCCATAGTGTGTCATGGCGCAACGGAAACCTACCGTGCTGCTGCTTTGATCTTCCTGCAGGAAGCGGCGGGTACCGGGACTCAGCCAGTAAGGCATGTCGTTCCAGCTGCCACCTTTGATCACGCGTGATTTGTCGCTGATGAGGGTGGTGATGCCATAACCGTAAGAAGAAGAGCTCAACGAGTCACCATCCAGGAAGTTCACTGCATAGGAACGCTGGTAGTTGAAACGGTTGCGTAAGCTGGAGTCATTTTCATTGACATATTTGATACGACCAAGACTGTCGCGCAGGTTACCTTCGCCACCGCTTACGTCAACGGTTTTGAATTCGTTACCACGGTAAGGGCTCAGGTCATCTTCATCCTGGTTGGTAGTAGGCCTGTACACGTCGGCAACCCATTCGTTCACGTTACCACTCATGTTATATAAGCCAAAACCATTGGGAAAGAAAGAGTTTACGTCGGCAGGATAAGCAGAGCGGTCGTTCAAACCACCGGGCGTACCCATATAGTCACCATTACCCCTTTTGAAGTTGGCGAGGAAAGCACCCTGCCAGTTGCCCTTGCGGGTAGCGCGCAGGTTGTCGTAACCGTCGTTTTTCCAGGAGTACATCTGCCTGTTGGAGATCAACTCCTCACCACGTTGTTTTTCGGAACGGCGGGGTGAAGGGTTTTCGTTGATAAGACCCAGCGCGGCATATTCCCATTCTGCTTCTGTAGGCAGGCGGTAGTCGGGTAATAAGATGCCGTCTTCAAATTTCACCGTGTTACGCGGACGGCCCTGTGCATCTTTCAGCGGGTTCTTTTTAGGTTTACCCGGAACGCCCTGGTACTCACCCATCAGGTAAGACTTGGTGTTGAAGTTATCCTGGCCGCCACCATTCAGTTCCTGTTTCAGGACATTCTGGTTTTGGTAGCCTTTGTCGATCAGTTCTTTTTCGTTCACCCTGTCGGTACGCCAGATACAGAAGTCATACGCCTGTTTCCAGGTAACGCCAACCACCGGGTAGTAGTTATAAGAGGGGTGACGGAAATAATATTCCACGAGCGGTTCGTTATAGCTCAGCTCACTGCGCCATACCAGGGTGTCGGGCTTGGCGCCTTTCACCACTGCTTCGTACTGGGGATCCTGGAACACATTCTCCAGCCAGTAGAGGTATTCGCGGTAGTGAACGTTGGCAACCTCGGTTTTGTCGATGAAGAAGGAGTTGATGGTAACGCGGCGTGGAACGTTATTCCAGTCGCCCATTACATCTTCCTGGGTAGCGCCCATGGTGAAAGTACCACCCTGAACGAATACCAGACCGGGGCCTGTTTTGATGTCTTTGGGTTTGGCAACGTAAAAACCGGAGGACTTCTTACCGTCGTTGTAATTCCAACCGGTGACGTCAGACTTACCCCCTTTGTTTTTGTTGCAGGCTGAGAGGCCACCCAGGGCAGCCAATAAAAGCGTACAAGTTATCAGTCTATTTTGCATGTTGCAGACAACAGTTTTTGCTGAATATTTAACGTTTGGTTTTTCCTAATTATTGCAAGTAAGTCGAAGAGATTGCGAATATAATCGTTTTCGATATACATCGCGCGCCGGCTTACTTTAAATTAAAAAAACATGGATAGTTGCAAAACAAGTAAAAAATCCACATATTTGCTATACAATTGTTAAAAATAATCATTGCCATTCATATCCTTTACACCAAACTATCCGACTATTTGACTCCAACTCTACCCTAACACCGATTCTGAAGTTTCTGATAATTTCGTGAAAAGGCATCACGATACCTTAAATCATCATTTTAAATGAAAGTAATTCGTTTTAGGATAACTGCTTTGTTAGCAGTGCTTTGTGGAACAGGAATGGTTCAATCCAAAGCCCAGGACATTAACGTTGTAACTACAGCGGTTCCATTTTTACGTATTTCTCCCGATGCCCGTGCAGGTGGTATGGGCGATGCCGGCATTGCTACGGCCCCCGATGCCAACTCCAGTTTCTGGAACCAGGCGAAGCTGCCGTTTGCCCCGGTAAAGTCGGGCATCAGCGCTACCTATACCCCTTGGTTAAGTGATATCACCAGTGATGTTTACCTGGCTTCCCTGGCTGGTTATTACCAAATAGATGATGAGCAGGCGCTCAGTTCTTCTATCCGTTATTTCAATCTTGGCTCCATCCAGTTTACCAATATTAATGGCGACCGTCTCGGCACCTCCGATCCGCGTGAGTTTGCTTTTGACATGGGATATACCCGCCGTTTGTCGAAGCAGACCAGTTTGGGACTGGCGTTGCGGTATATCAATTCAAGGCTGGCCAATGGCGATGTCAATGGTTCCGGGGTAAGCTATAAGCCCGGCAATGCCTTTGGTGCAGATATCTCGTTCTTTTATAATGGTATCGATGAAACGGGCGCCGGGTTCACCGGGGGAGCTGTATTGTCGAACCTGGGGACTAAAATAAGTTATACCAATAACGCCAATGCCAAAGATTATATCCCTGCCAACTTAGGTGTGGGAGTGGGTTATACCTGGGCTTTTGATGAAGATTCGAAGCTGACGCTGGCGGCAGATATCAATAAACTGCTGGTGCCGGCGCTGCCCAAGGCGCCCACTTCGCAGGATATCGACGACTATTATACCCGTGGCGTTTTTGAAAGCTGGTTCAAGAGTTTTGGAGGCGATAATGGCGGGTTTAAGAGCTTACAGATCTCCGGTGGAGCGGAATATGCTTATGTGAACCAATTCTTTGCGCGTGCGGGGTATTATTATGAAGACAAATCGCAGGGGGGAAGACGGTATCTTACCATGGGAGTTGGGTTCAAGTATAATGCTATTCATGCGAACTTTTCTTATTTGATCCCTTCAGGGAGTGGGGTGACGAGAAATCCGTTGTCCAATACTTTGAGGTTGGGGATTGGGTTTGACCTGGTAAAAGAATAGCCCGGAACCTGGATTCCGGCATCACCTGTTGTAGTCCCTCATCTATATCAGTATCTTTGCAACATGAAGTCCAAGCCATCGTATGTTTTAAGTGTATTGCGGAATAAGTGTCCGCGGTGCAGAGAGGGAGATCTGTTCCTGGAGAAGAATGCTTATGCGCTGAAGAAAAGCAGGTATATTAAGATGCATAGTAATTGTCCTACCTGCGGGCAGCCTACGGAGATTGAAGTTGGGTTTTATTATGGCACCAGCTATGTTAGCTATGCTTTGGGCGTGGCGGTGTCTGTTGCTGTGTTTGTGGCGTGGTGGGTGTTGCTGGGTATTTCTATCGATGATAATAGTCTTATCTGGTACCTGGTGGTGAACAGCTGCCTGCTGGTGGGGTTACAGCCGCCGCTGATGCGCCTCTCGCGCTCTATATGGCTGAGCTGGTTTGTGAAATATGATCCGGAATGGAAGACGCATAAGGTTGATGCGCCGGAAAGGATCGTGAAGGAGCAGATGGGGAATTGGTAGTATAATAGATTACAGGAAATATAAGTAAAGCCTGGTTACGGTAAGTCCAATGCTGACTTGGACTACTGCAACCAGGCTTGGTTTTTAATGGGGCACCGATCCTATTTCATTATGGGGTAAATGCTGAGAGGGGGGAAAGATCACTTCTTCTTCTTTTTGGTTTTTACCTTGAAGAATTTGTCGATCTTACTTAAAAGAAGCGGATAGTAAGTCCGGCTGACAGCCACCTGCCTATCACCAAGGTCCACTACACGGGCTTCAATCGACTGTATGCGCGGTAAAGCGATGATGCTCGATCGGTGGACACGACAGAATTCCTTGTCGCCCAGAATTTCTTCAAACTCCTTCAGCGTAAGGTTTGTCGGATACTTTTCACCATTTACTGTGTAAATGTTGGTAAAGGGGCCTGCGGCCTTGATAAGGACGATGTCTTTCATCGGAATCCTTATCAATTTGTTGCGGTTGAAAATAAAACAAGACATGTTTGTAGCCTTTAATGTGTTTCTTCATAAAAATTAAAAGGTTGCGTTTGCAAACTGCGATGTAAACGTAGCAGTTAAATTTTAAACCATGGCCCTGTTTATGTGATAACATCTTTGTTTAGGGACGAATGGTAAACAACAGCTTAGAAACGGCTTTACGCGTGCTTCGAAACAGCATTGCCAAAACTTTAAAATAACTAAGCTCTCCTACCCTAGTTGATACCATTCATTGTTTACTATTTTTTAAAAGCATTTCGACATCTCAATCGAGGGCTGTTTTTTACGCTCACCCTGCTCAACCTGCTGTTTACCATGACCATTTGGTCGTTTACCTATCTCCTGCTTTTTGAGGGCTAACAGGTATCGTAACATTGCATTACAGAACGCGACCAAAGGTTGTACGCTCAGCAGGAAGTACGGGAAGAGCGTCCCCGTAACGAATGTTTCACTGGGTTGCGTTTCTATTATTTCATAAAAAATACTAATTATCATGGGTGAAGTTTTAAATAATGATTTCGTAATGGGATCAAGCGGATTAACAGGCAATATGCTTGTTTACAGACAGCGCAAAGGGCGCACATTTATTGCCAAACGGCCACAGAAACGAAAGAAGCCGTTTACTGAAGAAGAATTACAACACCAGGCTCTTTTCGCCGATGCCATCACCTACGCCAGGGCAGCAATCGTTGACCCTGCCGTTAAAGAGATCTATGCCTTTAAGGCAAAAGGTATTGAATCGGCCTATAACGTGGCAGTCCGAAACTTCTATGACCTGCCGGAAGTAAAACTGGTTGATGTAAGTGGTTATAACGGCAGTATCGGCAGCAAAATTTTGGTGAAGGCTACCGATAAGTGTAAAGTGAACAAAGTGAAGATCGTCATTAAATCGAGCGCGGGCTCCATTATTGAACAGGGTGAAGCAGTTGTGCTAGCCAATGATCTTGACTGGATATATACAGCAACTACGCTGAACAGCTCTCCTTCCGGATCGACTGTTACCGCTACGGCATTCAACCTGCCGGGGAATAGCGCGAATTCCAATAAAGTCGTGTAAAAGGCAGGTGCCTGGCCGGCCGGCAGAGATACTCCTCCTGCCGGCTTGCTTTTCCTTTAACAAAGAGATAACAGATTGGGAAAGGGGTAAGCATTACGCTAAGCCCTACTATCATACAACCTGTTACTCTATCAATACATTAATAATGACACAAACTGAAATTGACAATTTGACGCTCGTTGAAAGGGCGCAGGCGGAGACGCCGCAGTTCTTTAAAAAATTAAGAACCATCGGGCTCGTGCTGGCGGCGGCGAGCGCCGCTTTACTTACAGCACCAGTTAGCTTACCTGCAGCTGTCACTACTATTGCCGGTTATCTTGCAGTAGCCGGAGGTGTTGCTACGGCGGTTAGCCAGGTGGCGGTAGAAGGTTACTAACCGATTCAGACGAAGGAGAACGATTCTCCTTCGTCTTCAAAATTACTCAAGCTATTCTCTTTCAAATCTTTTAAATACAATACAATGCCTTTAAATCATTTGTTCATTTTTCACCAGGACGGTTATTTAAATATTGAAATATCCAGGATCAGCCATATAGAAGGCGGCGATGTTTACAGTACTGTTCATCTCGACAATTGCAAACATCTTGTTAAGATGCCCCTGTACCTAATAGCTGAAAGCCTGAAGGCCAATGGGTTCTACCGGATACATACTTCCTATATTGTTCCGCTGCAACGCATCGTAAGTATAAATTCAGACGTTACAGACATTAAAGGAGTCGGAAATTTGCCGGTTTCTAAAAAATATTTTCGATTGTTGCTTAGCGAGGTACGTACAATTCATACCAGCAAAGGATCACAGGGGTAAACAGCTTTTGCCGGTTGTAGTGTTTTGTGTACCACTCATCCTGCACATTTCAAAATTCACAAGTAGCATTTGTGTGAATACAATTTTTTTTATCTAATATTATGAACTCAAAAAATTGCTTGCTTCATTATTATTGAAAGAAAAACTATGATTAACCATTCCTTCATCCGGATCCGTGCGCCCTGGTCGTCATGAACCATTACCACTTTTTCCTACAACATACTACAGTTAGTTAAGTGCTGTTAACTGTTGTGAGATACCCGGCAAGGGAAAATCCAAATCATGTACTATGCAAAACAAAGAAACAGCTGCTGCTGATAACAGCGCTGCAACCATTGACACACCACCAGCACAACAAGTGCCACCAGCACCTGCTGTGGCAGCGGAAGCGACGCACAATACAGTGACGCCAGGCGTAGAGACAGCAGCTTCGACAACTGAGCCGACTGTTACACCTGAGCAGGAATATGCAGCCCTACTACGTAACCATGGGTTTGAGTTTAAAGAACTGCAATACCATTGGCAGGTGGGAGAATTACCTGAAACACGAGCATGGATATTGCATCTTTCTGTGATACCGACACAGGTAAAAAGATTACTAGACGATTGTCTTCCTATATTAAAAGCCGCCGGCGTTTCGTTCCGGCTGGCGAAAACCCAGGCTATTGTGAATATGTTACTGGGTGGCAGTTTTGGGAAGGCCTATGTTGGAAAAATCATTACCATTTACCCAAAATCGGTTAGCAACGCCATAGAACTGGCAGCGCGCCTTGTAGCGTTTACTACCTACAAAGGCCCTCTTGTTGCTACCGATATACACCTGGGCGGCATTGTTTATACCCGGCATGGCGGTACTGCTCCTCAGCAGCTTCCTGATAGCCGTCCACCGGGGCAGCGGCTGATCGCCAATCTTTTTACCAACCGGATCCAAGATACTTTATACGATCCCTGGTACCTGGCGCCGGGCGTGGAATGGCCTTTTGGCGATATCAAAGCACACCAGCCACCGGCAGAAGGCAATTCGGAGCAGCATAAGTTGCATAATAAGTACACCATCAACAGCACTATCAAAGCCGACATGAAAGGTTGTGTGTACCGGGCCAGTTATTTTACCGGCTTTACCCAGGAGCCCTGTATTATCAAGGCTGCACATTACGCTGTTTCGGCTGATGAATATGACAGGGATAATACAGACAGATTACGCTGGCAATATCAACTGCATGAAGCATTACGGGATGTGATTCCGTTGCCGAAGATCCTAGATCTCTTTGAAAAGGATACAACGGTGTATATGGCAATGGAATTTGTGCAAGGTGTTTCGCTGCGTGACTGGATTGGGCATATCCGAAAATACCGGCATTGGTTTCATCTTACTGCCGGTGAAAAGCGGGAGCTGATAAATATGCTTATCCATATTGTTACACTAATTGAAAAAATGCACCTGGCCGGTTACCTGCACCGGGATATTACTTCGCAGAACTTTATAATTGGCAGGGGTAATAAGATCACGCTGATTGACCTGGAGCTGGCTTATGACACTACAGCAGTGCCGTTACAACCGCCTTTTGCATTGGGAAGTTTTGGATATATGTCGCCGGAGCAAAGAACATCCCAGGCACCTACCAGTGCGCAGGATGTTTATAATATTGGCGGGCTGATGATCCGCTTCTTTGCAGGCCTATCACCCAGGCAAATAGACCAGGTTCATCCGGCCAATTTGGAAAAAAACCTGCTGTTTTTCACAGGCAGTTCAGCCATTGTACGGCTGATCACCGGTTGTATGGCCCAGGATCCGACATTAAGGCCCGACATCAGAGCTGTAAAAGAAGGGCTTTACAGTCTTTTGCAGGAGGTGGAGCAGAGCAGATTGCCTTATATCAGCGTTAACATCGTAGACGAACGAATTAAAGTTCCGGCAGGCCGTTTTGAGTGGCCGACTTTTAAGCGCGGCCTGGTCCAGGATTTTTCCAGTAACCAAACGAGTCTTTTGCATGGTGTTACCGGTATGGCAGTTTGCGTTTGCGGCGTATTACGCAATGATAAGCTGGCTGATACACCCGAGATCAGCGCATTTATACAACAATGCTTTAGCCGCATTGGTATGGAAGCTGATATTGCTACGGGAATGGCGGGACAAGGACTTGCTTTACTCGAGTGTTTACCCTGGATAGATGACAAAGCATTCGCCAGCAAGCAATTAAATGCCATTGTGCAATTACTTGCTACACAACAGCTCCCGGACGGGTCGTGGGCGTTGCGCAGGCCAACAGATGAAACTTCAAGACCGGGATTGTTGAGAGGTGTGGCGGGGATCCTGCTTTTCTTACTGGAGTTTTATCACCAGGATGCACAACCAGGTTTAAAAGAAGTGATCACAGATGGCCTAAACTGGCTGGTTCGTGAGAAACGAAATGAAAACGGATTTGAAGGCTGGCATAACAATGGGCGGCTTGACCTGCTTACGTTTTCGGAGGGAAGCCTGGGCATTATTTACGTACTGATAAAAGCAGGACATATACTGGAAGCCGCCGAATATAAAGCGTTAAGTAACCGATTATTAAGCCGGGTGCCGGAATACATTCTATTGGACAGCGCTTCGCTGGAATATGGGATGGCAGGACTAGGGGAAACCTACCTGCTGGCCGGGGAAGTATTTGAAGATGTCGACTGGCTAAAACGGGCAGCATGGGTGAGCGCTGTAATACAACATACCAGTATTTCACAGAAGCAACCTTATCATATGTTCTGGCGACAATTACAACACCCAACGCTGGCTTTGTGCCGGCCGGAAGAATATGAGCTTGCTTACCTGGAAAAACAGATACAAGTTTATCAACAGCATCAAACAATTGCCTGAATAAATATGAAAAAGTCAACAACTTTTATCAGCGCCTTATTGATAGCAGCAACCTGTTGCGGCGCTTTTGCTTTTAGCCGTTCCATGAATGTACTGTATTGTGCAAGACCGGTAGAACAAGGGCCTGGTGCGTGTACACTGGGAATTGATAATCTTGAAGACAGTGTATTAAAGCCACATTATACCTATATCGCAACAGAAAAGGATTGCCCGCTTGCCTGTGATGCCACGATGGGTATTCACAAAATGAGCTTAACCGCTATAAAATGAATTAAAAAAGATAAACTTGGTATAATAAGAAATTGTGTTATATTTTTGTGCCCGGAAATACAGGATCAATTACTTCCCCGAAAAAACTAACTATTTCCCGTCTTAACCGTACCTGAAGTGTAAATGTGACCCGTTGGGTTATATAAGCCGGCTGGCTATGATTGTAATAATCGTGATCTGCTGAGAACGTTTGCCTTTAATGGAAAACAGTAAGACTAACAATATGAAAGTATTCGCCACATCGAACCCTGCAGATGACAAGGGAACAGAAGTACCGGTACCAGCCGCTTACCGTCAATATATTGTACCTGTTAACCATGGTAACCATTCCTGCAGACGCTATGACTTTGGTTATATCATCAGCCAGGAAATACCTGTAGGGAAACATACTTTTCACCGGTTCTATACCATCAGCGACCGCAGCATCACGCTTTATCCTTTTCATGATGAATCGTCCATCGGCATTATGTATAACCTGAAAGGTTCTTATAGCTGCCAGATCACTCCCTACACCGAGCTCCTTCAAACGCGCACGGGAGATTATGGTCCTTATTATGCTCCTGTTGGCGCCAATGAAGTGCAGGTTGGTCCGGGGTTTTCCGGGGCACTACAAATACTTTTACAAACAGATGAATTACTGGAAGGACTGGCAGAGGTAATACCTGATATGAAGATCCTGCTTAATCTTGCCTTGCAACATTCTCCCAAAGGGAGGCCAGTAGCCTTATTACGCATGAACACGGTAGTGAGAGACCAGGTAAACCGGGTAGGGCTTTACGATCCCAAGATCCAGCATCATAGCATTTATTTTCATAGCATCCTTTACATACTGGCTACGGAGCTCACCAAACATTTACATGAGTACAACCGGCAAAAAAGTGATGGAGAAACCTCCCGGGAAAAAGTTGAAAGGGTGCATGATTTTATCCTCGAAAGCCCCAGCTTAAGAACCTGTACCATGGATTATTTGTCACAGCTGGCCGGCTTAAGTGAAGCCAGTTTGCGGAAAACATTCAAGCAGCTTTATAATCAGCCTATTCAAAATTTTGTGCGTACCCAATGCCTGCAAAAAGCGGCCGACCTGTTGCGACAAGATACGGATATGCGGATAGAGGATATTGCTTATGAAGTGGGCTATGCCAACCAGGCCAATTTAAGCAATGCTTTCAAAGCCATGTATGGTATGTATCCCAGGGATTACCGCCGATCGATGTAATTACAACAGTTATATTTTTCACATTTGCTTTTTATCAATAATCACATACTTTTTTAATATGTTCTGTGGTAACTTTAGTCTTCAGCATTACCTAAAAACATATTTTATATAGTGACATTTACTATACATCATTTGTTCACGGTTCTAAAATGAGATCCGGGAAGCAAGCTTGCCAGCGGCCCCGGATTGAAAACGGAGGATAGCAAACTATGGAAATCAGTTACACTTCGGACACGAGGTATGATATCGGGGAACCGGTAGCAGTACCCGCCGAATTAAAAAAGTACGAGTTAAGCTGGGCCAACAGCAGTTCGTGCAAAAAGTACCCTTGTGGTTACGTTTACACCCAAATTTTTCAATGCGCCCGATTTGACATGACGCTTCGGACTTACCGGATGAATGAAGCAGATCGATTCTATGCTATTGAAGACGCGCCATCCATTTATCTTTATTTTATTATTAAAGGTACGTTTATCAGCCAGCATAGCCCTACCTTGTCGACTGTATTCGAAAACAAAACCTGTGGCTTACAATATGTACCCAAGAACACCAAACTAATGCGGCTGGATGCCGGAGTACACCAGTTGCTTTGTTTCCGGCTGAGGCCTGGTTATGCCATGGATATAGCAGAAAGTGCCTGTATACTGTCTGTCATCAAACAATTGCTGGAGCAAGCCCCTTTGCAGGATCAATCCATTTTACATACGGGGATCAATACCAGCATCAACCAGGAGCTGATACGCATTTTACATACCGGTGGCGAAAGCAGTTATAAACTATTCAAGCTTTATAGCGTGGTTGACCATTTGATTGCGCAAGTCATACATATTATGGAAGCCAGCAAAAACGATGCTTACGAGGAAATGCTGTACCTACTGGAGAACATACGTTACGCCATTATTGAAGCACCACACAATGCCGATCACCAGTTAAAACATCTCGCCAAGCAATACAATATAGATGCGAGGGAATTATCGAGGTGTTACCGGAAAAGATATAACGAATACCTGGAAGAAACAGTAAGAGAAAACCTGATGATTAAGGCTATGGCCATGATCACAGAAACCAGGACATCGTTTGAAGAGATAAGTATGCAGTTGGGTTATGCAGACAGGCGTGTATTCAGCAGGGCTATTAAAAGAGAGCTGGGATTAACACCTGATGAGTTAAGGAAAAAACACAGGCAACCACAGGTAAATACTACAACTCAAATGCTCCCAACTATAGTTTAGAAAGTTCCTATAAACAGTGAAAACTGAGCGTATCTTTACAAAGTAATAATTCAAGAACAACAGCGCTAATCGAAACAAGGCAGAGAAAAACCAGGTCACACAACAAAGACAAAAGCCATTACAGCGAAACAATTCTAAAACAAGATCAATCTATTTACTGACTAACGACTGACGTGTCTACGTTGGTGTAATCACAAAGGGGTGGAGACTATACTATTTTCCACACAGGGAACATCCGTACCCGCCTTTGTACACAGTCAATTATATATAAAGTTATCCAAAAGTAGCTGGGAGCAATTAGCTCCCACTACATTGGGTAATAAAGCAATAGATCCAGTTGAATAACTATATAACCAATAGAATAAATTATATGAAACTAAAAAAAGTAATTGTCGAATTAATAGTCATTTTATATGCCTCTCTTTTTATTTATACAGCTATAAGTAAATTAATGGATTATGACTTATCAAGAGAGCAGCTAGCTACAATGCCACTAGTTGGACCTATATCCGGAGTAGTAGTATGGCTACTACCTGTTTCTGAAATTCTGCTAGCACTATTAATATTCTGGCCTCAAAGCAGACTGAAAGGACTATATCTTGGCACAAGTCTAATGTTAACATTCACTCTATACGTAGCTTATCTAATGAAGTTTCACAATAGCACACCCTGTACATGCGGTGGTTTTTTACAGTCACTTTCATGGCCGCAACATCTTTTATTCAATACTGGATTTGTATTGATTGGATGTATTGCTATTTTTCTTGAACACAAAAGCAAGGAAAGATCTAAAATTACAAACCAGCCTGCTTTCAACTAATCATAAAGAAAAAAAACATGAAGCATATTCTTGCATATATCCTCTTGGCAACTACAATCGCTTGCTCTAACAAAAACGGCGCTCAAATAATCAAAACCGGAAAAGAAGGGACAGATATGCCAACTTTCAATATGACAATGACAGATACCATTACTGCGATTTCTATCCCACTCTCTCAAAATCAAAACAACTCATTTCTTATGTACTTCTCCCCAACCTGCCCTTACTGCAAAATGGAAACAAGAAGAATTATTAACAACATCGAGAAACTGAAAAAAACATCTTTCATATTTATAACAGAAAAAAAACATATAAAAAACATAAACAAGTTCATTTCGGAGTTTAAAACCAAAAACTTCAGCAACATCTCGATAGCAGTGGACACTGGAAGAGCTTTTATTAAATATTTTAGGCCCATGCAAATGCCATTTTCAGCAATATATGATAAAAATAAAAAGTTACAGCAAGTATATGTAGGAGCGATGTCTAAAAATTCTATTTTAAATGCTTGCAAAATATAAATTTTGCCATAATAAAACTAAGAGGATCCATTAGCTAATTAAGGCAAATAAATGGGGAAGCTGAAAACCATAAAAAGAGTAAGCAACCAATATTCACTATTATCAAATCATCATTATGAAAAGAGCAACATTAGCCTTATCTGCGCTGGCAATTGCAGCTACAGTTGGCACAGCGATGGCACATACTAAAGCAGTTTCTCAACCTTATTGTGCAGCAGCTATCCCTAATACTAATCAGCTATTGCCTTATGACGGATTAACACCAAGCGCAACCACTTGTACACTTACTGTATTCTTCCGCGAAGAACCACAGCCAGGTGCAACATTTTATGCTATTCCTAAAACGACTCCAGCAGGAGATCCATGTCCAGAAATTGAATCATGTCCTACAGTTAATCTGTTGCAACAATAGTTAATATTAGGTTCTACAACTAATAATAACTTAAGCGAGTATCCCATCTTGATGAGATACTCGCTTCCGCCTTAGAGTTTTTACGAAGTATTGAAACTTTCATGCAGTAGAATTTTTGAATAAACTCCAACATATTACTCCATACTGTATTATAGATTATAATAATGTTACTTAGTTTTAGAAAACAAAGGTGCTCCCTCTTTCATTTTCAGAAGAGTAGCCTCATAGCTATTTATATAGTCTTTAGGAGTATTAAGGTCTGCTCTCAGCAAGGCTAAAGCTTTGTTTTCATAGCAAATGGCTTGATCAATTAGACCTCTTTTATAGAGAAGACACGCATAAGTATCAAATGTGTAAACATTCCACCAAGCTGTAGAGTCATTTTCTCCATCTTGTACTAACTTCCTCATACAATTAATACCCCAATCTGTAATAGCAGTTTCGTCAGATTTTTTAAGAATTAAATCATCACAGACTGCATTTACAATAATAGCAGAATTCTTTCTTCCATCCTCATATCTGGAGGAGCTACCCAATAAATGATCGTAAATGAGAACAGCACTAATTCCAAAGCTATCAATCAATTTAATAAAACCATATTTAAATTGCTCCTCTCTTTTTCGTAACTCGTACCACCTAAGCTGTGCCGCACTTCTCCCCCTATTAGCGTATTCTACAGAAAAGCGCTTGGCTATTACAGAAGTAATAGAATCCCAATTAACAGACATGCTATCTTTTTTAAATACAGAATCTCGGCTGAAATAATTCTTCTTGATATATCTATCTACAACAAATTGTGAAAAGCCTTTAGACCCAACAATTGCATCGGCTTTACTTCCATCAGGATAGAATAATGAAAGCAAAGGATCTTCAAAACCCAACTTAGAGTTTCCAATAAACAACAATACCTCCTTCTTGTATAAATTATTTTTTTCTTCACTACGAAGCCTTTCTAGGTAGACCTGAGATAAACTGTCTGCCATTATTTTTCTTTTTGCAGCTATTGCCTGATCTATAAGTGGTTTCAAATCGCTTAGCTTTTCCCCTCTTTTTTGGTAGCTCTTAATGGCCTCACGCAATTCCTTAACCGGATCAACGAATTTACGACCAGGTTCCATTGCAGCAGTGGCAAGAAGGACAAACTTTGAAGGCTTAAGAAACCCTTCATGCCTATGAACTAGTTCTCCATCCGGGCTTAAGAATAAAAGAGTAGGATATGCAGTTATTTCATACTTTTTAGAAATACAAACCGCATCCTTATATCTACTCTTTGTAGCCTCCGAATCCGCTTTTGATCTGTCCATTTGTAACTTTATAGAAATAAAGTTCCTATTAAAAAAAGCACCAACACTATCATCAGTATAAACTTCAGCATCCATATTCTTACAAGGACCACACCATGTCGTGAAGCAGTCTAAAAATATGTATTTCGACTCTTTTTTTGCCTTTGCAAGAATATCTTGCCATCCAATTCGTTCTTCGAAATGTATAGCAGACTTTTTAAAAGCGGTCTTTGCTGGTTGTTGCTGACATTTGCCTGGCTCGAATTTGCCTAAAAGAAATAGCACGAAAAATATAAAACATATTTGACGCATAATAACATCTTAGTATGGTTAAATAAAAAACAGTGAAAGCACATCAGTAGTGAGGAATTTAATTTCCCGATGCACCCTATGAAATAAAAAATAAAGATATTTAAATCTATTTTGTAGCTTCCGCTGAAGCTGTCCCCTGCGTTCCGGTCGATGTTGCCCCCACCGTGGAGGTGGTTTAAAGCAGTATGTAAAGAGCTGTTATAGAAGTTACTAAAGCAGATCAAAAATATAGATTCCCCGTTACGATTTTTGAGTTTTCTTTCTCATTGATTCCCCTTTTAGTTCAATACGATGGGCTTTGGCTGTCAGTCTGTCCATAATTGCATCTGCCAGTGTGGGCTCGTTGATGTACTCATGCCAGGCAGAGGCAGGCAACTGTGATGTGACGATAGTAGACCTCCTGCCGTGACGCTCTTCCAGGATCTGTAGCAGCGCCAGTTAATCTCCTGCGTGAGTGGCTGCAAGCCAAAATCGTCTAATATGATCGGGGTCTGTCTTTCTAGGTGAGTAAGTAGCTTCAGGTAAGTACCGTCCAGTTTAGCCAGCGTAACTTTTTCAACAAAACGGTTCATATTAAGATAAGTAGTTTTCTGCCCCAGCATACAGCTTTGATAACCCAGTGCGCAGGCGAGATAGCTTTTCCCACACCCGGTGGAACCTGTAATAAGTATATTATCTGCGTCTTTCAGGTATTGGCCTTCCAGTAAAACGGCCAGCTGTTGTTTGCTCAGGTTCCGCGCAGCGGAGCAGTGTACTTGTTCGGGGATGGCCTGCTGTCTTAGTTTGGCCGGTTTCAGGTAGTAGGCTGTTTTTCCTGTTGCCGGGCCAGTTGTTCACTTTGTATCAGCCATTTTTAACTGTTCCTAGCAGTCACTTATACAGTTCCTTATTGTGGGAAAAGTAAAGCTAACTTTACAATACAATAACTCAAACGCCAATCCTAAAGGAAAAACTACAGCAAAATAGTCTTCAAAGTAAGACCAAAATTTTATCGATTAGCACGTATACATTATCGCAATCTAAGTATGGTACTTACACCGCAGCTCTAAAATAAGAATAAGTCTAAGACTGTATTCCAACCATCTTATCACTTATAAAGAAAGAAAGTTAATAAGAGTAAATATCTTAAAGCCCAATCAATAAAAGACGCAGACTATTTTTGCCAGAACATAACTAAGCGGATCCCTTAGCATAAAAGGCAAAGAAAATGGAGTAGCCGAAAACCATAAAAAGAGTAGGCAAGCAAACATTAACTATTATCAAATTATCAAACTATGAAAAGAGTAACATTAGCCTTATCAGCAGTAGCTATTACAGCTACAGTTGGAACTGCCATGGCACATAACAAGACAGTAAATACACCTTGGTGTTTAGCGCACACCAACGGAATTCCAGTGCAATACAATGGCGACCCAACTGCTTTAAACTGTACACTTACAGTATTCTTGCGCGACGAACCACAGCCATCACCAACTTTCTATGCGGTACCTAAAACTACTCCTGCAGGTCAACCATGTCAAGAAGTGGAATCATGCCCTGCAATTAATTTGCTAGGTGAAGGAGCCTAAATTTAACGCATATTAATAAGCAGACATCCTATGTTAAGATGTCTGCTTATTAATTTTAACACCTATGATGGCTTTCAGACTGGATTAAACTGTGCACTTGCATTGAGCTTTGGCAACGAAACATAACCTAGATGTACCTTTTATGAAGTAGCCCAAAAATCCCGCAGCCCCCCTTGTCCAATTATAGAAACATATTCATTAATTGCCTGAGGCAACATAAATGATATCATAGACGCTAGCACTCTTTTTTTCAAAATGCGAATACACTTGCCATTATGTAACAAAAGCATTAACCAATCTAAAACTAAACCAATTCTCAGGAACTTAACACTCAAATACATCATCGAATCTAAAGATACAAAAAGAGGCTAAGCCTAGACAGAAAAAGATAAAAAGCCGAAAGATTACCATGACTGCCCCTTACTTAGTCACAATACATTTAATAAATAAATATTCATTTTAGAAAAAAAAGACAACTCAATATTCATTTTAAAAATATCCTTCATTTTGTTTTAATGCAGTAGAAGCCTGGATATCTCCAAAAGGCAAAGGATACCATTGTTGATAAGAGTTCCATGTCGTTCCTTTATACACAGCAGCCTGATTCATAACTGCATCCACGACGCCTAACCTCTTCATATCAAGCCATCGATGCCCCCATTCCGTGAATAACTCAACACGTCGCTCTCGTAGTATTGCAGCGACTAAGCCATCTTTATCCGAAGCCGTCGTAGAAGGAAGTCCTGCTCTATATCGAACTATATTTAAATCTGACTGCCCACTGTTATTTCCACTTATTTTCCCTAACATCACTCTTGCCTCGGCTCGTATCAAATATTGCTCTGCCAGCCTAAACACCACAGGATACTCGCTTACAGCCCCCGTCGTAGCCTTATATTTATAAGGGTAATAGTAGGTTATCCCCGTAACGACTCTTCTATTTATCCAGTTGCCAAGTACAGCTCTTTTATCTCCTGACTCAAAAGAATTCACTAAGGCATCACTTAAATAAACTGGATTTGTGCTAGCACTAGGCCCTGTTGTCGGTATAATAAATAAAAATGCATCTTCGCTATTACGACCGGTCCTAATTGGCTGCAATTGCCATATTGCTTCCTTATTATTGATTCCAAAAACCATATTAACAGGCACCGTATCAAACAAAGAAGTTTCATTAATAATTTTACTAGATTCAGCCTCTGCATAACCGTATTCTTTCGTATATAAATATACTCTAGCCAACAAAGCAGTAGCAACCCATTTAGTAGGCCTAACTCGCTCAATGCTAGCATTAGCATAAGGCATCAAATCTTTGTTTAGGAAACTTGTACTAAGCAGGTTTTGAGATTCTTTTAAATCTTTTATTATCTGCTGATATACCAATCCAGTAGAGGAACGAGCCTGTTGTTGAACTGCAAGAGGATCAGTAGTCAAAACGATTGGAGCATCACCATATAAATTAACCAAGTAAAAATAACAAAAAGCACGCATAAACAAAGCTTCTCCCAATAATTGCTGCTTCACGTTAGCATTTAGGCTTTGTGAATTAGAAAGACCATCTATAGCAGAATTACAGAAAAATAAAAAAGTATATAATCTAGACCACATGGCTCCTCCAAACGAATTTGTTATATTAGAAACTAGCTTATTTTGATATGTAGCAATTTGATCTGCATTTGTCACACCACTAAACAAAACTAGCTCATCCGCCGACAAGCCAGCTCTAAGAGAAATATTTTGTGTGGTACTTCCAGTAAAGCTATTAACTAGATTAACATATATACCTGTCAAAACACCTATAGCAGTTGCATTCTCAGCATAAACATTTTCGCTGTTAATGCTGGAAATTGGCGGCTTTGTATCTATCATTTTGCTGCAAGCAGATACTAAAACAACAATAAATATAAAAGCAGGCACCCCATTTACGCATTTCATAATTTTATTTTTAAATTTTTTAAAAACCAATTTGCCCACCTAATGTTATAACACGCATTGGCGGTAGCAAAGGAACGGTGCTTGGCACTTCCGGATTCAGACCTTTATATCCAGAGATAGTAATTAAATTCTGGGCCTGCACAAAAAACCTAGCTTGCCTAAAGCCACTCGCTTTCAACCAATTAACAGGGACACTCCAAGAGAGAGAAACATTCTTCAACCGAGCAAATGACGCATCAGTGTATCCTGCATCGCTACTATATGCAAGACCGGTAGAAACGTCTCCCCTTATAGAACTATATTTCTTCACTGTCACCTCATCCCCCACGTTTTGCCAACGGTCTAAAACAGAAACAGGTTGATTACTTAAGCCCAAGACAAATGCTCCGGGAGTTGCAAGACCACCTCCGTTCCCAAGAAATACGTTTCGACCATATTGTTTTACAACCTGCACAAAGAAATCTAAACTAAAACTTCCCACTCTGAGATGATTATTCACACCACCATACCACCTCGGATCTAAATTAAATGAATTATAGTCATCCGTAAATACTGGCTTATCCGTTACCCCACCATGTTTTTTTCTAAATTGATACAAACCAGTTGCAGGGTCGACTCCAATAAATGAGGACAAACGTTGAATACCTAATGACTTTCCAATTTCTAAAGTTGTAGCATAAGCCGAAGACGCCAAATCAGGAAATGCAACTAATTTATTTCTTGGTATTGTGAGATTAAAATCAGATGACCAATCGATGTGCTTATTTTTTATATTTTCTAAATTTAAAGTAAACTCCCAAGTAGTATTACGAACTGTTCCTGGAAAATTCGCTATATAATTTATAAAACCTGTCACAGATGAAACTCTATAGGTCTCCAATTGATTTTCAGAAGTATTTTTGGCATAGTTAGCATTCAGCAAAACTCTATCGTTCATAAATCCCAAATCTACCCCAACAGAAAGCTTTCTAGTAGATTCCCATTTTAAATTAGGATTAGGTAGATTAGCAGGCACTAGAGTTGCTATGCCTTGATATGGAACCTGAGCAGTCAGCCTGTCATATCGACTCATATATTGGAAGTCTGCTATTTGATCGTTACCTGTAATACCGTAACTACCTTTTAGCTTTCCAAAACTCAAAAAGGATAAAGCATTCTTTTCTACTCCAGATTTAACAAAAATCCAAGCTCCACCAATTGCCCCAAAAGTATGCAGGCGATTATTAGAACCAAATCGCGAAGTGCCATCCTTTCTTGCTGTAATATTTATTATATACTGATCTTGCCAATTATAATTTAATCGCCCAAAAACTGCTGCATACTTGTATTGAGTAGAATTACTTGCCCAACTACCAATCGTTGCTGCTGAGGCCAAATTCGCTAGCAATGCATCACTAGTGTAGTTTTGACCAACAATGGTAGAAACTTTTGTGTTACTTTCTAATATTGTTGCTCCAATTAAGGCATCCAGCCTACCACGGGAAATTACCCGCTTATAACTCAGTTGAGGTTCTACTATCCATGAATTTAAATCCCGGCTGCTATAATTTGCGCTGTTAGGTGTCGCCAAACGTGATTCGGGTGGGATAGTACTCAAAGGCGTGCGAAATAGTTGATCAGTTTGGGTACGGGTATATCCTAAACTAGTTCCTATTTCCAAGCCCGTCAAAATTTTATAATTTATAGCAATATTACCAATTAAATTATGCGTACTCATATCTCGTCCAGCAACAAGTCCTCTATAAGGGTTAACTGAAAAGGTAGATGCCCCCGCTGCATTTGGCTGCCAGTTCAATGTTCCATCCGCATTAAAAGGGGCTGGCGCGACAGGCTCAAGAAACAACGCGACCGAAGTAGGGTCATTCACAGGAAGTTTACTACTATTATTCATATAATTACCCGAGAACTTAAATCTTAATCTCTGATTATAAGAATTACTGCTAATGTTAAAATGTACCGATGTTCTTTTATTAAAAAAGTCACCAGGAAAGGGGACTCCTTCCTTAGCATAAGTACCGCTCACAAGATAAGTAGTGCCAGTAATACCGCCCGCTACAGAAACACTTGCAGTCGAAAAAGCAGTTGTACCTCTAAGCAATTCGTCTTGCCAATTAGTATAACGAGTAGTATCCCATACTTTCAAATCATCTGCCGCCACACTTGCAGCTCTCCAGTCAATATTATCATTTTTATACGCTTCATAACGCATATCTAGATACTGCCTAGTATTTAGAGTTTCCAATTTCCCAGTATTTTTGCTCCATCCGCTTTGCACATTTAAATCAAGGCTAGCTTTTCCTGATTTACCACTTTTTGTCGTTATAAGAATTGCACCATTTGCTGCCCTTGATCCGTAAATAGCAGTAGCATCTGCATCTTTTAGTACATCAATACTTTCGATATCAGAAGGATTTAAAAAGCTCAAAGGATTTCCCGAAGCAGCCTGCGCATTTCGCGCTACCGTTCCCGAAGTGCCAAATATACTTTGATCCTGCCCAATGGCAGGTAACTGTGATGCGATAGGTACACCATCTACCACGTATAACGGATCATTTCCGCTGCTTATACTATTTCTACCTTGTATGCGTACAGTAATACCTCCACCAGGAACCCCACTATTTTGTACAACGGAAACACCAGGAACTCGTCCTTGTAAAGCCAACAGCGGATTATTTATTGGCTGCTTCTCTATTACGTCCGCCTTCACAGAACCTATATTACCAGTAGTGAGCCTTCTAGTAGTTATACCATATGCAATAACTTGGACATCGTTCAGACTTCCGTTAGCGTTATTTAATCTTACGATATTCCCTGCCGTCGTTCTTGCAATCAACTCTTGAGTTTCAAATCCCACAAAACTAACTACAAGTACATCACCTACCTTACCAAGCTTTAATTCAAACTTGCCATTTGTACCGGTATTTGCTACTACATTTGTACTATTCTTTACCTTTACGATAGCACCTGCTAATGGCTTCCCCTCTGAATCATAAACATAACCAGAAATAGGCTCCTGTACCTCCGGCATAAACCCATTAGTAATCTCTTCTTTAACAGGAGCAACCTTCTTCCTCCCCAACACCACATAATTATCCCCTATATAATAAGAGATAGGCAGATCTTCCAGGCACTGCTCCAGCGCCTCTTTTATGCTACCGCCGTTAACCTTTACCGTAACCGGCGGCAACTCATCGAGGTTACCCAGGTTGATATTGAAGCCGTAGCCGGTTTGCTTTTTAATGATATTAATGACTTTTTGCAGCGGGACGTTCACCTCGTCAATCGTGACCTTTTGTGCATTGCCTCTCGCATGCACCGTGAGTACGCCAATCAGCAGGAACAGGGCAGTTAATCTCATGATCAGAATCGTTTTTCGGACTTTCCGGGTACAGTCGCAGACATTCAGAAATGTCCACAGCTTTGATAACAAATGCATAACTTTGTTTTGGACTTTTAAGGTGGAAAAATCGAGACATGATTGAAAAATCTTAAAAGATTCACTTACCAGTGGTGGCTCAAACACCGCTGGTTTTTCGTTTTAAGACTGTAAATTTCAGGTGGAGATCAGGGTTAACGCTATGTATCCATTATGGCTTGCAATACAATAACAGCACATTTGTTATTTAAGAAATTGTTTAAACAACTTCCGCCCATAACTCAGGAGGATTGCTGATATCCCCCACGGGTATTTTGTTTTGATTAGCCTAAGCAGCAGTTTCGTACACCCTAAGGTGTTACAACCACCTGTTTGTTGTCGTTAATCCTGGTGTGAACATTGAGTTTCCCCAATATATCTAAAGCAGTGGCTAAACTGAGCCTCCGCGGAAATCCGATCATATATGTTGCACCCGATGGCTGCCCCTCGTAAATCACCTCTACATTATACCAGCGGCTTAACTGCCGCATGATATCGCCAATGGTGGCCTTCTCAAAGCTGAACATACCATCTTTCCATGCCGCAACAGCCTGGGCATCTACCTCTTTCATGGTATTGCCAGCCTCCGTTGTGGCAGCCTGCTGACCTGGCTTACGTAAGGTAAGAACCGGCAGCGAACCGGCAGCAGCACTACTCACACGTACGCTGCCCCCCAGCAACGTAGTACGTACAGCACTTTCCTCGCTGTACGCATTTACATTAAACTCAGTTCCTAATACCTGTATCCTCGTGGTGGCGGTTTTTACATAAAACGGGGCCTTCGCATTCGAAGCAATTGAAAAATAGGCCTCTCCCGTTAATTCCACTTCCCTTACATCACCGGTAAACTGGCTGGGAAAACGCAACGTAGACGCTGCGTTTAACCAGACATGACTTCCGTCAGGCAGCACCAGTTTGAATTCACCGCCCCGCGGGGTGGTGAGGGTGTTCTTCAATAGGTCCTTCCCCGTTTGATGTAAGTTGTGATGATTTGCATAGGTTATCTCGCCACCGAGTAAATTAATTGTTGTAATACCTTCTTTTGCAAGGGTTCCGTCCTGCGCACTGTCTAACACCAGCGTTCTGCCGTCGGCCAGGGTTAAAGTAGCCCTGTCCCCGCCCGGAGGAACGTCATTTTTCGCTACCAGCACCGGCTTCCCGTTACCATGTTCACCAGGTGCGCTCCTGAAAAACCAGGCCGCCCCGGCAATGAGGAATATGATCACAGCAGCTGCTGCATACCAATAACGTTTGTACATCCGTATCACACCAGGCCTGCGCAATTCATCGTCGTAAGCTTCGGCATAAATACTGCCGGGCTCTACCTCAGGATAATCTTCTCCCACTCCTAATACACTCAGCACCAGCAACTCTACGCGTAATGCCTCATCGCTGTCCGCCGAAAACATCAGCTTCAGCTCCTCTATTTCGCCGTACGTTGCCGTTCCTTCGAAATACCTGTTGAATAAATATGTAATCCTATCTTGCGCCATCTATCATCGTACAACATTATGGTTGTATAAAGGAGATGTTTAAAAGGAAAACAAATACCCCTACGGACAGGAAAAAAAGTTAAAAATTGTGTTAAGGAGGGAAAATACTACTGCCCTATTACGCTGGCGCGTACTTTTTTCATTGCTATATCCAGGTAGTTGCTTACGGTAGACACGCTTAGTTTCAGATGCTGTGCTATTTCCTTATAGCTATGGCCTTCGTATTTATTCATACGGAAAACCTGCTGCTGCTGGGGAGGCAGCTTTAATACCGCCAGCTCTATCAGCTGCAGTATTTCCTTGGTTTCGAGCGAAACCTGTGAAGCCAGCTCGGGATCGAGCAGGTGCTCCGATTCGGAGATATCCAATGCCTCATGGGTGCCGTTCCTGCGGGAAAAATAGCGGTAAACCGCACGCGACGCAATACGCATGGCATAAGCACGGGGATAGATCACCCCCGAAAGATACTTGCGCTCATTCCATAAATTGATATAGGTTTCCTGCAACAGATCGGTGGCTACCGGCACAGAACGCGCCACCTTTAAACAATAACCGTAAACTTTACTGCAGGTAAGATTATAGAAGATCTTGAAAGCCGCCTGGTCGTCCTGCTCGCTGATCTTGCGGAACAGCTCGCGTTCATCTTCCAGGGTTTTAACCAAATTCATGGCTTCTTTGTCGGCCTTACTATGTTCACCGATGCGAAACAAAGACCCCAGCGCCCTTTGCATTTTCAATACGAGCGCTGCCACCAGGCCCGGATGATGATACGTTGGATAATAATATGCTGGTTGCGAGTCTGAAGCCATACAAATCCGTCATTCGTTTTTTAAATGATCAGCGATATGCACAGGCACTCAGTAGCCACCGGACTGGCCTTTTCGGGGGAGAAAAGAGTACCGGCTAATGCTTTAAAACAATAAATGGATATTGAATGCCCTTGTTATATGCTGATAATGGGGGTTAAGTCAAAAATTTAGCCAAATCTATCAAGAATTATGATATAACAAGCGGTAGTATACAAAAAAGCCGCGTTTTCCCGCATCCTCAAAGTCCCCTTTTTTTACATTTAAAAACAAACTAACTTTTTAAACAAAACCTTATTGCGTCATAATCAACTGGTTAAAAAGAAAGAGTTGTCAATACCAGCATCAAAAAGAGTGTTTAAGATTTTATTAAATGATAGAGATAGACCATTAAATAGATGAATGCAAAGGCAACCAGGATACCCAGGACGTACCATTGACCCTTTTTACCACGTAGCGTTTTTTTCCCGCTTCGTATCACCGACCTATAGGGAAGCGCTTTTTGTTCAGATGCTCCTTTAAGCGTATGCGGAGGGATAATGGGTTCTTCTTCCGTTTTTTCATCGCTCACTGTTTTGCGGACGAGTTTATTGTCTTCTGTAAAATCGAAAAGGCTGTCGAATTCGCCGGGATATTTACCCGACCCCATAAAACCATCGAACAAATCTTCATTTCTGGCCATAGTAGTTTAGGTTATTCTGCTGTTGCTGTAACCGTTCAGCAACTCTTTTTTCGACCTCCCGGTCGGCCCAGGTTAACACGGCCATGACGAGCAGTAATTTTGCCGCTATCATGACCGCGCAGAACTTAAGGATAAAGATCCGGTAGCTTTGGGCAGTTGTTTGCTCTTCGTAAACAATTTCTTCCGGCGCTTCCGGACGTCTTTTACGTGAACCAGTGGCGCCAAATGGCAATGCCACCGGAAAAGCCCTGTTATGCATCATTTTCATATATACGGGTATTAAATAAAAAGGATCCCCTCCTATTATAGAGGTGCTGAAAACCGGGAAACGGTCATGTTAATGAAAAAATATTTTTGCACACTCGTTTTCGGGCCGGGTTGAAGGATCTTTTGCACTGGTTTGCCGGATATGATCAAATATCGGGTTGGCAGCATCCCGGGGTGGTGTTGCAGGCTTGTTTCGGTTATTGGATAATACGTTGGCAATAAGCTTTTCGGCCTTTGCCATAGATTTTAAGGACGGCATGGTGTTATAGCATTTTCATTGACTGCATTTGATTTCATACACAAGCGTATTACCCCGCTTTTTGAGCCGGATAAAAAGTGCAGTGATCAAAGGGTACCTATAAGAACCAGATTGGATTATGCTATAAAATTATATTGAGGTTTAATTTAAAACAATTAAATTTCAAAGTAATTACGTTGAAATTCAACTAATTTCAACAAAATGAAATATTTATAAAACAAAAGATATAAAGCCCCTTTCTTTTTTCCTGAAGTTCCCATACCCCACCATTTCAATAGACTATATTTGTTTTACAAAAGCAATAAAAGATTATGAAAAAGGGAAACACAAAGATCGCGGTTATCACACGATGTTGTTGTTAGCAGCCACCCGGTTTGCTTATCCCTGGTTATTGCTTCTCTTCCCCTGCCACCAAGGGAATTGAGATTTGCTCCCCACACCACTTACGGGAGAAACAAGTTACCAGTTTCAGATTTCAAAGATTTAGGAGCCGGATTTTTTGCCTGGTTCTGAAATAAGTGTTGCGCAACAAGCTCTGTTGATACTGCAGTGTTAACGGGGAAAGCGGTGCCTGTCACGCAACGGCAGGTAAAGGGGTAGCCGAAAACCTATGAGAGTAGGCATCATCATCATCAAATCAAAAATTTACTATCATGAAAAGTTTAAGAGTTGTTCTCGCCGCCGTACTGGCCGTAGCAGTTATTGGTGCAGCATTTGCATTTGCGCCTGCTAAAAAAGTGAAAAACCTGGCTCCTATCCAATATGAATATATTGGTGCACAGCCTGCAACGCCTACGAGTGCCACCACTCCCGGCAACTGGACTACCCCTACAACCTTACCTGATGCCAGCAATTCAGGCACACAGCTCTACGGTATCCGCTTTGATACCGATGATACCAACCTCTCAGAAGCGCTGGATATTGTAAGCGACAATTTAAATAATCTTAGTAACGGGCAGGAATACCAGCAAGATGGCCACGCTGTTACTGTATTTCTGAAAGTGGCAGAATAAGCACAGGGATCCATAAAACAGGAGTAAGCAAATGCTTACTCCTGTTTATCCTATTACCCGGGCAGTATTGTTATTCCTGTTTTGCACTCCGGTTATCAGCAGCCGGCCGGCCCGGCTCCAACGCCCGCTGCAACGACTCCTGCACATCAAGCAAATGCCAACGCGCTATACCTTGTGTATAATTATGCAATGCTTTGCCTATTCTTTTTTGCAGCTCCTTGATATGCGCCTTTGCAACAGATGGTACATCGGTTCTGGCATTCAGGGGACCAATAGAACTAACATCGGTGACTTCGTCGGATTTTTTGTAGTCCAGCACCATCAACAGACGTTCTACATAAACCTTCTGCAGGTTTCTGCGGTAGATATCAATTGTTTTACCTGCCTCCAACTCATTCCAGATCCCCGCTTCAAGATCGGTCAGCAGTTCGTGTATCGTATATGCTTTATCAGTGCCTTCATTGCTTTCGAACCAAAGCAGGGAAGTAAGTGTTTGTTGCGACAATACCATCTTCAGCACCCGTTGCTGTATATCGATAATAGCATACAATCCCTTACCAGCCACTTTTTCAAAAATAGCCTTATTGATAAGCCATACCGGCGGCTCGAATAACTGTGTTTTCAAAAAGTAAACTGCCTGTTTTTGCTTTGCCCGGCTTACAAATGCTATAACAGCGCCTGGCTCGTCTATGGTTCTGCTATTGGCAGTAATGCCGCCTATGTTACGCGCTACATGAAACAGGTATTTTTCATACTGGCTTCGAATGCTGTTATGTAAGCTGTTCACCGTTCCATAGCCTTCATTTGGCTTGCCCGCCCACTGGTACAGGTTGGGCATGATCCGCTTCAGGTTAGCGATTCCATAAGCTCCCGCTTTCATGGCGTCGTCGCCCAGGTCTTCGCTCTGCCGCCTGGGATCGAAAATACTTCCCTCATCACCAAACCAAAGCCTTTTATCGGCTCCTGTTCTTGCTATAATCCATTTGTTCATGAAGCGCTTTTCGGCTTCACGGCTCTTCAAATCAGGCAACCAGCGATATCCCCATTCTATGGCCCATTCATCGTAGGCGCCTATACGAGGTAAGATACCAGCCGGACCTATCTTATCTTCCGGTTGCGCTACGTAGTTAAATCGCGCATAGTCCATAATAGACGGACAGAAACCATTTTCTTCGACCCATTTTTTATTACGTAATAATTCAACGGACACCGTAGAAGAAGCGCCAAAATTATGCAGTAACCCAAGCGTATGTCCTACTTCATGCGCGCATACAAAGCGGATGAGTTTACCCATGAGGGTATCATTAAATGGTATAGACCGCGCGGCGGGATCGTTTGGCGATGCCTGAACGAAGTACCAGCTCTGCAATAACTTCACAACATTGTGATACCAGTTAATATGCGTTTCCAGGATCTCTCCGCTGCGCGGATCATGAATATGAGGCCCACTGGCATTTTCGACATAAGAAGCCTTGTAGATAATGGCGTTATGACGCGCATCTTCCAGGCTCCAGGAACTGTCGCCCACCGGTGCTTCCAGGGCATAAATAGCCTCTTTAAAACCCGCCTTCTCAAAAGCCTGCTGCCAGTCGAGCACGCCTTGTTTGAGATAAGGAATCCATTTCGCGGGCGTTGCCGGATCTATATAATAAACTATGGGCTTCTGTGGTTTTACCAGTATACCCCGTTTGTAATCTTCTACATCCCGGGGCGCTGGCTCCAATCGCCAGCGGGTGATCAGATCTGTGACACCAACGCCCATGGGGTCATCGAAATCCCGGTAGCTTTCCCTGAAATACCCCACCCGCAGATCAGCCATCCTGGGCTGCATAGGAACCTTGGGCAATAACACGACAGAGCTGTTTAATTCATAGGTAAAACTCAGCGGGCTATAATTGTCTTTGATATAGGTTTTTACTGTCCTGATCTCTACATTCAGCGGGAACGCTTTTATTTCTTTTATATAAGATTTATCCGGTTGATAAGCCCCCAGGAAGCTCAGACGTTTTTTAAACATGGGATTGAAAAAAAACACGTCGCTATTATCGGCATTCAGGTAATCTGTAACATCTATCACCACAGAAGTAGAATCACCGGAAAAGGCTTTAACATCAAAACTGGCGATGATAGGCAGCATCGTTGAATTCACAACGGAACGATATAAACCATTTTCCGAACTGTCGGCCGAACGCTCGTTATAAGAGATCCGGTTGATAAATACTTTGTTTTCCGGCCCGCGAACAAACTTCACCACATTACTGCCAAGCATATCGCCTGCCGTACCCCAGGCATCGATCCGCCCTTCGGCAGCAGCTTTCACCAGCCTGTTAACAGTAAGGATCTCCCTCCCGAATAAACTGTCGGGTATCTCAAAATAATAACGGGCATTCACATGATGCACCTTAAACAGCCCCGCACTGGTTTTTGCTTTATCTGTTATAATAGTACGGTAACCCGCGGGCCCGGCAGCCTTGCGAACGCTATCAGTTCCGGGATACTTTGGCTGCGGCTGAACAGTACGGCAACTACACAAAATAAGGACCCAGCAAACGAAACCGCCTGCCCAACTACAAAAGCATTTCATATAAAAGAATTAAAATAGATTAACGTGGATTCTGAGGCATTCCCGAAAAACTGATCACCTCAACAGGAAATAATAATACCCACCTGGCATCACCCGGCGGCAAAGTATAGCTCACATTGTTTATCACACGCCTGAGCGTGATATTGGCCCCTTCGAGATTAAAGCGACGGAGATCGGACCACCGAAGCCCGCGAAATACTAATTCTTTACGCCGCTCGGTCAACACCTTTTCCAGCGCTTCCGCTGCACTTGAAGCGGTGAACGGCGTGAAACGGTTGCTTGCCCAACGCTTTATCATTAAGGTATTAAGATCGGCCATCGCAGCATCCGTCCTGCCTGCACGCGCATGCGCTTCGGCACGTATCAGGTACATTTCATCAACGGCAATTCCGTTAAATGGAGCATCACGGCTGGTAGTGCCATCATAACTACCTTTAAAACTAAAGCTGTTCCCCGCATTTGCTGAAAAGAAAATACGTTTACGCAAATCGTTATCATTGTAGGAAGCATATAATACGGAATCTACTTTCCCCCTTGGATTAAAAGTTAAAGATGAACCAACAAAAGCATTGTAAAAAACCGTCTCAGCATTAAACCGGGCGATAGGCGCAGTAGCTGTTGTACTTAAAAGATTAAAGTCGATAAGTGTATTCACCCTTTTCAGGCAGGAATCGGCAAAACGTCCTGCATGCTCATAATCACGCATGGTAAGGTAAACTCTTGCCAGTAAGCCAAATACCGCTGCTTTGTTAGGGCGGCTGGCGAATGGAACTGTTTCCGGCACCAACCTGGCAGCTTCTGTTAAGTCGTTGATGATCTGCTCATACGTAGCAGCCACTGTAGCTCTTGATACTGGTTTATCAACAGCAGCTGTGAGCCTTAACGGGATACCCGGTTCATTCAAATTTGCGGTGGCATAAGGCAAGCAATACAATTGTGCCAGTGTAACGAATGCAAAGCTGCGGCAGAAAAGCGCCATCCCCCTGATAGCGCTGGCAGTGGCAGCACTGCCAGCAGGATAACTGATGTCTGGCAGCGCGTCCAATACAAAATTGGAATAATAAACAGGGAAGGTATAGGTTTGCTGCCAGCCGGTTAAACTAGTGGCATTTTTATCCCAGATATAATTTCTGGCATCGTCTGCATTGACACCAGCCAGAGAGGCAAGAGACTGCCAGTCTGAAGTATTGACGTAATAGTTATCATCGACAACATTGATAAGCCTGCTGTCTTTTATATTCATACCGGTTGTATTATCCAGTATAGCCTGCAAATCGGCAAGCGTTGAAGGCACGGTTGTACTTTGGTTCGGTTTTTCCTCCAGGTATTTTGAACAGGAAGCTGCTGATAAGGCCAGCACAACCCATGCTATAATGGCGTAATTGACAGATGCTTTCATTACCACTCTTTTAAAAATTAACAGAGATACCGGCAGTCCATGTACGCGGCGTTGGCGCTGCTGCAGGATTACCATTGCCACCGGAAAAATCAGGATCCAGGTCTTGCCGGTTCTTTTTCCAGAGAATAAGGTTCAGGTTATTGGCATATAGGAACAGCTGCATGCCCGCAAAAGGCAGTTGCTTCCATATGGCTCTATCCAGTGAATATTGAAGCCGTACATCCTGCAGGCGGATATTATCACCTGGTAATACATTCACTTCCGATCCGGCATAAAACTCATCGCGGTAAGTAGCTATGGGGTATACCAGTGACGGCACGTCGGTATTTTGTTCATCGCCTTTCTGGCGCCATCTCCGGTAATAATCTGCACTGCCACTGGAAGACTGGAACAGGGAAGCATAATTAAGCGTTGGCTTGCGGAAAAAATAAGCCAGACGGTAAGTAATATTTGCAGACAGAGCGAATCCCTTCCAGCTTATAGTATTGCGAAAAAAACCAGAATAGAGCGGAAATGAAGAACCTGAAAAGCCCTGGTTTTGCACTGAGTCACTGATAATATCTACATAGTTTTTCGTAGCCTGCCCTTTATATAGTCCCCTGGGATCACCGGTTTCGGGGTCGAGCCCCGCCCACTTGTAACTGTATAAACCATAGGCTACCCTGCCCGGAAAAGGATAAAGCCCGTAATTGATATAATTGGAAATTAAATAATTGGGATTATTGAGCTTGTCTACTACCATTCGTGCATAGCTTAACCCGAAATTGGTTTCCCACCTTATCTTTCCTTTTATATTTGTTGAGTTGATGAGCAGGTCGAAACCACTTCCTTTTAAACTGGCTGCGTTTAAAGAATAGGATGTAACGCCCCTGGTAGGATCAACCGGTACGTTGCTGATGAGGTCAACTGCTTTTTTATGGAACACATCAACACTTCCCGACAGCCGATTGGCCAAAGCCGAGAACTCAAGGCCATAGTTGATAATGCGCACTTGCTCCCAACGAAGATCGGGGTTAGGCGCTCCCGGTGTAGCCTGCGGAAAACCCGTCACAGTTGAAGTTCCGGAATATCTAATGGTAGGCAGGCCTGAAACAGAATTGTTGGTGTTACCTGTATACCCCAGCGAACCACGAAGCGTTAACATGGGAAGCCACGACAATTTGTAAAAACGTTCTTCGGAGAGTTTCCAGCTGGCGCCCACAGACCATAAAGGTTTCCACCTGCTGTTTGTATTTACACCATATACATTGGAACCATCGCGGCGGGCGCTTCCGTACAAGGTATATTTGCCCTGGTATGTATACGACACATTGGATAACACCGAAATAAACCGGTTATTGGTTTTTGCTCCCAGCGTATTACCGGAAGGAATTGCAGCAGAACCGCCCAGTCCTCCATAGGTAGGAAAATTGGTAGCATAATCCATATTGGCTTTGTAGGAGCCGTTATCGTTATTATATCCGTAAAAGCGGTTGCTTATAGTACTGCTGACTCTTTCCGAAAACTCTCCGGCAAATAAGGCTGCTAATTGATGCTGTCCGCCAAATCTCCTGTTCACATTCAATTGCGCCCTTGCATTATGGTTGGCGGATTTTGATGTCGACGTGGCAAGAATACCTCCTATAGGAACAGGATTTCTCAGGTTAGCATTGGTTTGCGAAAGATTCGTGTAAAGATTGACCAGGTTGCGGGCGAAGAAAGAAGCAGGGCTGTTATTGGTTGCACTTGATAACACCTGATCGATATACTGATACTTTATATCCGCCGTTATCCATGAATTTAACCGATAAGACAATCCGAGGTTGATACGGGCAAAACGGGTAGTTCTGTTTTCATCGGCAAGCTGAATTTCTTCAAGTGGCCTGTATTGCCAGTCAAGCAACCGGCCTCCACCAGCAGTATCGGTATATGCCTTCCTCACACTGATAGGTATAGCTGCCGGGCTTCCGTCATCATTTACCAAACGTACATAAGGATATAGCGTGTTCAATCCAAAACTTACAGACCTGTCGATAGTATTACTGAAATTAAAGCCAGCCTGGATATCAAGCCGCTTTACCGGCTTAAACACAAAGTTTGAGCTAAGGGTATATTGGCTCATCCCCTTTCCTCCTTTTATGTCGGACATGAAGTTATTATAACCGCCAGTAACCGAATAGTTCATACCGGCATTGCCGCCTGAAAAGCTCAGGTAATGCTGTTGTGATAATGCCGGGTGATAAACATACTGTTGCAGATCGTTGCGGAGATCAAAGTTCCTAAAGGCATCTATCTGCGCAGCAGCCTCCGGGTCTGTGATCAGCCCGTTCCGCTGGCGGGCCAGTATTTCTACCACAGGTGTAACAACGGGCCTCGAAGTTGTATTATTGATAATGTTATCATAGTAGCCACGGCCAAATAAAAAGCGCTCAAGATCTATTATATCCGTACTGTTGATCAAAGGGTAATAGAACAGGTCGGGACGTTCTTTTAGCGTTACATTCGAAGAAGCTGTTATTTGCAGCGGCTGATTGTATCGTCCTTTTTTTGTAGTGATCACTATTACGCCATTACCCGCTCTTGCCCCCCAGATAGATGCGGAGGCAGCATCTTTCAACACGGTCAGACTTTCTACATCATTCGGGTTAATGCTGCTAAGATCACCTTCGTATGGAAAATTATCGAGGATGATTAAAGGAGCGCTTGTTGTACCCAGCCTTTGCAAAGTACTCACCCCTCTTATTTGTATAGAGGCACTTGCATTGGCATTCTTTTTATCAAATGACACCCCCGGCACCGTTCCATCTAAACGGCCCAGGATATCCATTCCTGCCCTGCGATGATATTGTGCGCTATCCAGCACCGCGAATGCGCCCACGTATCTTTCCTTGTTCACGGTCTGGTAACCGGTATTGATACTTACCACCACATTATCGAGCTCGCCCACGTTAACACTAAGCCTGGCTATAATGCCGGATTGCCCGTTTACCGGCATTTCCACCGGTTTATACCCTGCGAACGAAAACTGTAAAACACCGTCCGGCGGCACGCCTGAGAGGGAAAAACTGCCATCATTACCCGCCGCCACTCTTCTTGTTGTTCCTTTTATAAGTATATAAGCCCCCGGCAAAGGGTCGCCGCCGGTTGTTTGCACCTGTCCCGTTACCGTTTGCCCGTCTCCTGACATGGGGAAAGGAACTGGCTCACCGGATAGCGCGGCATCGGCAGCGGTGAGCTCCACCGTTTGCCGCTCAGCATTGTATTCCCACCTGAGCTTGCGCGACGTGAGCAAACTGTTCAATACTTCCTGTAACGGTACCCCGGTAAAATCTATCGTTAGCTTATCGGGAGGCAGCAAACGATCGGCATAAAAGAAGCGTACCCCGGTTTGTTGCTGAATATCCTTTAAAATTTCTTTTAAAGAAACATCGGCTTTGTGCAAAGTCACCCGTTTGGCAATGGGTTGTGCGCGGCTTTGCGAACGACCGGTAGCATTCAAGGCGCAGCATAACAGCAGCGCCAGTGTACACCGCAGCAAGGCGTACACACTAATGGATCTTCTCATACTCAGTAAGGTTAATAGCCTGTAAAACAAGGGCTTTCAAGCATATTGGCTTTGGAACACACAAGTAAACATGAATACATCGGGTGCCGCAGGATTTTGTGGGTGCTATATTTTAAAAAAATTTTAAACGCATAGGTTGGTATTTGAAATATGTGTCCTCTATGTAACAGGCACGCAGTAAACACCATGCTATTAAACAAACTGAGTATGCCGGAATCTCCCTTGCTATCAGGCACCAAAAAACTGCCGGTCACCGACGAAACGCTGATCAACCGCATTAAAGCAGGCGACTTTACTGCCTTCCTGGCTATAAGGGACAGGCATTATAAATACCTGGTAGTATATGCCTATCATTTTACACGCTGTGAACAGGAATCGCTGGATATCGTCCAGGAATGTTTTATCGATTTCTGGGAAAGGCGCCACTCATTGAAAGGCGCCAGCTTTAATATAGCAGCCTATCTTACTACAGCCACACGTTACCGTTCGCTGGATCACCTGGAGAAGATAAGAACGCGGCAAAAACACACGGTGCGTTATTATAGCCGCCAGCATAAAATCTATACGCCCGATCCCGCCGTAAATAGTGAACTGAAACAGGAATTACATGAGGCCATACATTCCCTTCCGGCGCAACAGTTTAAGGTTTTTGTTGACAAATACATAGAAGGCAAGCGCTATAAGGAGATCTCGGAATGTCATGGTATCACTGAAAACACCGTACGCAGTTATCTTGCAGAAGCGATGAAGCAGCTACGGATGAAATTAATTCACCTAAAGTAAGTAAGATGCTTACACCTGCAGATATGCAAGAAGACAAACACCTGGAACTGCATCGCCTGATGACTGATGAGATCTTTGGTACGCCCCCGCCTGAAGACTCGCAGCGGCTGAACCAACTGCTACGGGAGCCCTGGGCGCGCCGTGAATGGATCACCTTCCGTGAAACTTTTAAAGACCCTTCTGTTGTTGAAAATATCAATCGCCTGGTAGACTCCGAAATGCAGGAGGCTGCGGGCGCCGGCCTGGCTAAAACCATCCGTAAAAGGAAACATAAGCGGCAGTGGCGCCGTGCAGCGGTTTCGTCGACACTAGTAATAGCAGCTGCTTTTGGATGGATGTACCTGGGCCGTGCCGGGCATATGCCGGCTGTTGAACATTTTTCGTCGCCGGCCTTTACGCAAAATGCTTATGCCGGCGCACCTGCGATGGTTACACCTGCACTTAAGCTGCAGCTTGCCAACGGACAGACCATTGACTTGGCAGCCACAGCAAAACTTAACGCGGGTACTGCAACGCTTTATAACGATACCGCACAACGTATGCTGTGGTTTTCGGGTAACAACGGGCGGCCACACCAGCTGAACACGCTGATAGTGCCGCCGGGGCTGGATTATCATGTACGGCTTTCGGATGGTACGGAAGTATTTCTGAATGCCACGAGCCTGCTTTCATTTCCATTCCAGTTTGGCAGCGGCAGGCGGGAGATCTTTATAGAGGGGGAAGCATTTGTGAAGGTGGCGCCTGCTACCAACCAGCCGTTCATTGTACATCTGCCGGCCACCACAGTAGAGGCGCTGGGCACTGCGTTTAATATTAATACATATGATAGTAACAAGATCACGGTATCGTTACAGCAGGGATGCGTACGGCTGAATACACCGGGGCAGCCGCCGGTAAAACTGGAACCGGGCATGCAGGCTGTTGTGCATAACAATGCAGCTACTACCGTCAGGTTATTTGGCAAGGAAGAATTAAGCTGGACTAATGGCGCCTATACTATGGACAACACCCCCCTTGGCGCGCTGGCCAACGTGCTTCCACGCTGGTTTGGCATTAAGGTAGTATTTGACAGGCCTTCGCTGCGCGAGGAAAGGTTTACCGGCACCCTTCTGAAAAAGGAACCACTGGCAAGTTTTCTTTCGACACTGGAGCGCACTGCCAATGTGAAAACCTATTACGACGAAGGGATCCTGCATATACAGTAAGCGAACAGCTTGCTGTGAAAGTATGAGCTGGCAGGCAGCGTTGCACGGTTCACCGGTACCCTGTGTTTGTTGCTAAAGTTCCCCTATTCCATTTTACCCGATTTTACCTTAACTAAACCGTAATCCGTCTGCATGAGAACCTCATCCCTGTGTGCCTTTGCCCTCGAGGCGCTGGTATTGTTTTTTCTTAGCTTTTATGCGTATACCGCATTCAGTAAATTCTGGGACTACCGTTTGTTCCTGGTATTAGCCCGTTTTCAGCCCGGCGTGGGCGCCATTCCCATGTTCCTTAAAATTGTTTTTCCGCTGGCAGAGATAAGTCTTGCTATATTATTACTCTTCAGCCATTTGCGGAAACCTGTTTTTTATATCATCATTATCTCTTTATCCATTATCCTCTGCTATCGTTTATTTCTACTGGTTAAAGGCGTACACTTGCCATGTGTTTGCGGCCCGTTGTTCAGGGGCCTGAGTGAATTTCAGCATTTGTTGTTCAACGCCGTATTGTTGGTTCTGGCTCTTGGAGCAATATTGCTCATCCGTTCCTCCGTCACCAAATCACCCAGAATATGAAAAAACGCACATTGGTAATGGGGCTATACGCCTTCATTCTTGCTGCCGGCACGAGTGCCTTTACTGCTAAACAGGAAGCCGCTCTTTCGCCTTTGATCTGGTTCGATCCAAATGTCAGCTACCAGTTCCAGTATTATGGAACGGTGCCAGATGCACAGACTAATATCGGCGGTTACCCTTACCCGGGTACGCTGGTCATTAGTGCAGGCTTTTACTTCTGGCGAAGCACCAATCCTACGAATTCCAATCCTTTTGACACGATTGTTTATGGCGCCTGGTCGGGCAACCCTACCTATGGCACCACACTAAAGCTCAATGGAGATGGTTATCCGTTATTACAGGCGGATGAATTTCTTTGGGAGCAATAGTTATTGATACCCGGGATTTTGAACCAGGTTGGGATTGAGTTGTATTTCCTCATCAGGAATTGGCAGCAGCTGATCCGATGGCTGCCAATAGCTGCCCTTCTCTTTACCCAGCACTGCATTTGCCTGTGATGTTCGTTTGAGGTCGTACCATCGGTGGCCCCATTCGAACATCATTTCCACCCTGCGTTCATTGGCGATGGTTTTCTCCAATGAAGCGGCGCTGATGGTATCGGGCAAAGCCGGCAGGTTAGCACGTTTACGGATGAGATTAACATCGGCAACGGCTGCTGTTATATTTCCCAGGTGCAGGTAAGCTTCTGCACGGTTGAGATATACTTCGGCCAATCGCATAAAACAGATCTTCTCCGTGATGTTGGGAATGGCGCGGGATATGTATTTGAAAGGGTAGTAATAATTTTTTCCGCCTACGATAACAGTACGCAGCCATGTTTTCTGCCGCATGTCGCCGGCTTCGAATGCGGCCATGAGACTAGCGGTAGCAGTAAGCTGCGGCCGGAGCAGGGCACTTGCAGGGATGTAAGTGGTGGCCTGCATGATCATGGGTATTTCGCTGTTAAAACCCAGCTGCCAGATGACCTCTTTACTGGTTGTCAGAAATACGCCTGAAAGATTTTCTTCAATGACATACATCCTGCTGTTGATCACCTTTGTTGCTGCATCTATCGCCTGCTGCCAATGTTGCCTATATAGTTGTACACGGCTGAGGAATGCCAGGGCGGCTTCTTTGCAGGGCCTTGTTTTAACATCGCCGGCAACATAACTGCCCAACTCCTGCGTTGCCGCAACAGCATCGGCTATGATAAGATCCCATACTTCTTTTTCGCTTGCCCTGGGCAGTTCTTTATTTACAGCATAGTCTATCCCTGTTTGCAAAGGCACGCCGCCAAAGAGGTTTACCATATGATAGTAGAGGAAAGCGCGCATGAGATGCATTTCGCCCGTGAGCTGTTTGTTCCTGGCAGCGCTCACCCCGGTACTGTTTTGCAAACCCTGCAGGCAGGCGTTGGCATGGTAGATATACTCGTAACCTTTACGCCAGAAATTATTCGTTACCATGGTATTCCCCGGCAGCAACGAATTATTTTGGAAAACATCGCGTGTAGGACTTGCAGCCGTGCTTACCAGGTCATCGCTCATGAGGGAAAGCAGCAGCGAGAACATACAATCGCTGAAGTTATCCTGCTGCCCCATTTTACTATAGAGGCCGCGTACACTCTGTTCTGCCGTTTCATCACTTGAGAAAACATATTCCTCACCGGTCAACTGCGGCGGTGCAGCAACATCCACAAAAGCCGAGCAACCCGCCAGCAGCAACACAAAGCCAGGCAGCACCATTTTCAAAAGATATTTCATATATTTTTTTTATAAAACATTCATTCTATACCTTTCCCTACCACTGCACTGTTACACCTATATTCAGCGATCTTACCGGCGGCAGTTTTATAAACTGCGGGTTCTCGGGATCGGCGCCCTGGTAACCGGTGATGGTAAAGAAGTTCTGCGCCTGCAGGTAAACCGTTGCAGTTTTAATACTGCAGCGCCTTAGCCATTTTTCCTTCAACGTATAAGCCAATTCAATATTCTTTATCCTGATATAAGATGCATCGCTATAAATAGCATCACTTTTCGCGAGGTAAAGCGTTGCCGCTGTATAGGCAGCGCTGCCCGGGTCTCTCGTCAACTTCTGGTACTTTGCGATATCGCCGGGTTGCTTCCAGTAGTTATCCAGTAAATAAACCGGTGCGTTGGCATTGGCGGCGGGAACACCATATTGCGACAGGGCATTCAATCCAATTTGTTTCTTAAAGGAGCAGAAGACGGAAAGCCGCCAGTACTTTTTGAAGCTGAGTTCCTGTTGTAAGCCGCCGTAATAGCGGGGTGCAGCGTCGCCGAACGAAATGTAGTCGGCAGTATTGAAGACACCGTTACCATCTTTATCTTCTACCTCGTAAATACCGGTTGCCGGATTCACTCTTTTGAGATGAAAGCCACGCAATACCGTGATAGGTTCGCCTATAGCCATGGAGGTGGCATTTGAGGAGCGTTCCAGCCCGGGATAAGCAAGCAGTTTGTTCCTGTTGAAACTGATATTGAACGAGGAAGTCCATTTCCAGGTTTTATTTTTCAGGGGAGTAGCGAGCAATTCAATTTCGAGTCCCCTGTTGCGCACCATTGCCGGGAAATTGGCCATGACCCTGGGGAAACCTGTTTGCGCAGGCGCCTGCTGGAATAAGAGTTGGTTGCCTGTACGGCTCTGGTATAATGCCAGTCCGAGGAGCAACTTGTTTTTGAAGAAGCCGAGGTCGAGCCCCAGTTCCATTTTCCAGGTTTTCTCCCAGCGGTAGTTATTATTGAACGGCGTAGCCGGTGCAAGCGCTGGTTGCCCCTGGTAAGTAGCTGTGGAAGTGAACGTACTCATGTACTGGTAATTTCCGATACCGTCGTTACCCGTAATACCTGCGCTGGCTTTCAATTTACTGAACGAGAGGAAGGGCAGTTTGAAAACCCAGGCAGCCCCTAATGCGCCGAAGTTGGAATAACGTTTACCCGGTGCGAACCTGCTGCTGGCATCCCTGTTGGCTGAAAGGTTGATGATATAAGTGTTGCGGATGTTGTAGTTGGCGCGGGCATATACTGCCATATAGCGATAGTCGCCTTCGATACGTTTAAGGTTACGGTTGGGTGATGCGAGGAAACCATAGAGATCATCGGGCAGGAAGTTACTGCCTGTCAACGACAAAGAGATGGAACGGCTTTGCTGTAAGGTGAAGCCGCATAACACCTGCAACCATCCCCGGCCAAGTTCAGCGCTATATTCCACGCGTGGTTCTATGATATATGTTTTGATGCTGGCATCTCTAATAGTAGCGCTGTTGGTTTCGTTACTTGCAGGTGATTTTGATTTCAGTGGTACCAGTTTCGATTCATTGATGACATAGGAGTCGAATCCCATAGCGGTAACCAGGCGCCATTTTTCAGCCAGCTGATAAGAAGCATTTACACCTGTAGAGAAGTTGTCGGGTTTGCCGCGGTATTCGTTGTAAAGGGTGGCATAACCATTGGAAAGATTTGTTGCGCCATTGTATTCCCATACGAGCTTACCATTGGCATCGATGAAAGCGGGATGATTGGGCTCGAAATAGGTGGCCATAGCAAAAGGTTCACTGCCTGTTAGCGTACCTCTGAAAGTGGCATAAAGCAGGTCGACATTTATTTTAAACCTTTCGTTGGCGGAGCTATGATTTACGTTAACATGAAAGGAAGGCCGGTAAACACGGAAGCTGTTTCGTCCCGGCACATGGGCATAGGTAACTGTTTCTGCCGCATGGCCTACGTTGGCGATAAACTGCGTTCGGGCGTCGCCAAACGAGAGGGATAATTGTGCAGAAGATTGCCAGGCGGGGCGTTGTAGCAGGAGTTTATTAAAATCGGTATACCTGTTTGGATCGAAGTATAACAGTGCGTTTGCGTCGATGGGTTTGTTATCGTTGGCAAAAGCTTCGCGCAGCATATTGAGGTAGGGTGTGGTATGCATTAACTGAAGCTGGTTATTTAAGCGCGTGTAACCGCTGCCCAACCGCAGCGTTGTTTGTACGGGTCCGGCCACACCCTTTTTTGTTGTGATGAGAATGACGCCGTTGGCGCCGCGTGAGCCGAAAATAGCAGTAGCATCGGCATCCTTTAAGACTTCTATGCTTTGAATATCTGAGGGATTGAGTGTGGTAAAGGGCGAAACAGCATTTCCAAAGGCTGATTCGTCGTTGCTGTCGAAAAATGCAGATCCTGCGACAAAGGGTACGCCGTTTCTTACATACAGGGGCGTATTGGAAGTATGGCTTTTTACCAGCGTAGAACTTACAGCGCCAATGGAGGTAAGGCCACGGATGAGGACATCGAAGGCGCCGCCCGGGCTGCCATTACGTTGTGTTACCTGCAGGCCTGCCACCCTTCCTTCGAGCATAGCCAATGGATTGAGGACAGGTTGTTTTTCCATTTCGCCGGACTTGATGCTGCCTTCACTGCCGGTAGATTTCCGGCGTGAGGTATTGCCATAGGCAACAACATAGGTTTCGTCGAGGATATGTTCTTCCTGTTTTAAAACAATGACCAGGTGCGGCCCTTTTACAATTACTTCCTGTTTGGAGTAGCCGATACGGCTTACTTCGAGGATGCTGTTTTCAGCAACATTTGAGAGCAGGAAATTGCCGCTTTGGTCAACGGCAATTAATTTACTATTGCCTTTGACATTAATAGCAGTTTCCGGCAAGGGTTCGCCCGCTGAATCGACGACCCTGCCGGAGATACTGCCTGCATTGCTTATCATAGGTTTGGCCCGTGGTTTATATCCTTTGAGCGTGATGCGCCCCGATTGGGTTTGATATTCCCAGACCAGTGCTTGTTTAAGCGGCAAATGATCTAATATGTATGGCACCGTTTTACCGGCGAAGTGAACTGTTACAGTTTCTTTTATGTTGATATCCTGCGTCCAGAAGAAAACGACACCAGCCTGCGTTTTCATCTGCGTCAGTAATTCGCCCAGGGGCAGGTTCTTACCTTTCAGGGAAACCTGCTTTTTGAGCGGATCGTTCTGAGCATGAGCGGTTATTCCTTTGAAAAACAATAAAATGGCAATCGTTTTTAGCAGCAAAAAGGGTACACGGGGCTTCATGCCTTGGCTATTAATATTTTTCCACCGATATATATAAGTAACGAAAAAGGCGTTACGGACATTTTCTGCATAAGAAAATTTGTTTTTTTTATAAATGAAAAGCAGGGTAAATTTACTTACCCGTAACGAAGAAACCTAGGTAATACACTGTATGCAATCCAACCTATCTTATGCAATGATAAAACCTTGAAACACATTATTCAAGCAGCACCGGTCTTTTTTTTAAACACAGGCAGAAAAGAATTTGCCTGAAAAAAAATATAAAATGACCAATTTGTCGCATTTGACGGATGGAGAATTGATTGAGCTTCTTAAAGCAGACAACATGGACGCTTTTAGTGCGATACGTGAACGTTATCGCAAGGCGTTGTTACTTCATGCATTTGGGCAGGTTAACAATGAACAGGAAGCCCAGTGGCTTGTAAATACCTGTTTAGTTAGTTTTTGGAACCGGAGGTACGACCATGTTCCGGAAGGTTTTAACATCAGCGCCTATTTGCATAAATGTTTAAAGAATGCGATTTTTCATTACTACAAAGATTTAAAAAGGCATAATAAAACCTTTCCACCATGTTCAACGCCTCCCGAAGTAGAAACGGGAGCGGAATCTATACCCTATGAAAAGGCGATGGCTATACTTGACAAGACCTTTGCGTTGTTACCTGAGAAAATAAGGCAGGTAGCTGTTGCACGTTATATGGGACAAACGCATAAGGAGATAGCCATTGCTTTTGGCATTTCGGAGAAAACATCCATTCGTTATATTGAAGCGACGAAGAAGGTGTTTATCGACTTACTTCATAAAGCCCCCTGACTATGAGTAAACAGTCTTCCCAGGATGATGATCATCTCGGGGAATTATACCCGTTGATGTTCAGCATGCTAACAGGTGAAATCACCATCGGAGAAAAACAAAGGTTCTACCAGTTGCTGGAAGATCCACGTGCGCAGGAAGCGTGGGAGCATTTTCAGCTCGCATACAGCGATCCTGAGAAGATCACGCGTGTACGTTATTTAATGGATCATGACGATTCTTCCGACATTGCCGATATGCTTGTTGACCAGCGGCAGCAAAAGCGGAAGAGCCGTTTTGCAGCAGCTGCGATAGTGATAGCATTACTGCTTGGCGGCGCTTTTTTCTGGCAGCTGAAGAAAGCCGGTGATGTTATTATTGCAGATGATGTACTGAGTGTTACCGTAGGACATAAAAAAAGCTTTGCACTGGTTCCCGGCATCAACCAGTTAGCCAGTTACGGCATTGCTTTTTACGATAGTGTAAAACGTTCGATAAAAATACAGGCAGGTAACGCGGCCACTGATGAATTATATACGCTGAATGTACCGCCTGGGCTGCAATGTACCGTTAGTTTTCCTGATAATAGTTATGCACTCGTAAATGCGGAGAGCCGTCTTTCGTTTCCTGCCGTATTCAATAATACAGGCAGGTCGGTATCGCTTGTGGGAGAAGCTTTTTTTTCGGTGCAAAGCAATGCCAGCAAACCTTTTTATGTAAAGTTGCAGCAGAGTACGGTACATGTTCTTGGTACCAGTTTCACGGTAAATACCAAAGATTCTTTGGCAGACAAGATCACTCTTAAGGATGGTTTGGTTGCCATAGATGTTACCGGCGCACCATTGAAGCAGCTATTACCCGGGCAGACCGCTTATGCCGGCAAAGGCGCAATTAACGTTACCAGCAGCGAAGCCGGGCCGGCACAATGGGCGGAAGGCGCTTATGAATTGAATGAAATGCCGCTGCTGAAAATGGGGCCGTTGCTAAAGCAGCGTTTCAATATCCGGATCGTATTTGAACCGGGTTTTACGGAAAACATACTTTATTCGGGAACGATCAGGGCCGATGAAACGTTCGCAACGTTCCTGGATGCGTTACGCTCTCAGGGTAAAGCGCGCTTTGAATTGCATAACAACGTGTTATATGTCAGGAAATAGTGGAATACACCTATATAGCCAATAATACCTATTTTTGGGGCGTTCCATCGCCCCTTCTTTTTTAATAGCAGGAGCGGGAATTGCGAATGCCGACGCCTTCAAAGGCACTCCGGCACACTTTTCGAAGTAGAGCAGCTGAAATGTTTCAACATTTTCAAATGCTTTCGCAGCAATCAGCATGCTTCTTTAGTATTTGAGCATCGTTCATAACGGTTAACAGGAATACAACGGACAACAGCTCGCCTGAAAACTACCCATTTTTTACTTATGAATTTGCATCATATGTTACCATATGAAAAGGCAATCTTGTATTGTTTAAGGTAGTATTGTTTAATTAAGCAGGCACTGTGCCGTTGATTGAAGATTATGACGGATGAAGATAAAATGACGGAACTCTACCGGCTGATGACCGAAGAGATACTGGGAACGATAAGCAGCGCCGATGGCGAAAAGATGAATCGTTTACTCCAGGAAGAATGGGCACGCAAGGAATGGGATAAGTTTCATAAAGCATTTGAAAGTGAAGATGCGCTTGACAAAGTTGCGCTGCTCATAAAAAAGGAAGCTGTTTCGCGTGAGGCCGCTATTGCAAGTTCGACCAAGAACCGCAGGCGTTTGCTTACCGTTACGCTGGTCAGCACTTTATTTGTGGTGCTGGTTACGGGCGCCTGGTTTTACCTGAACCGGAATGCATTGGCAACAGCGCCTCCTGCTTCGGCAGTAACCCTTCAACTTGCCAGCGGTGAGAACATCGATCTTACCAATACCACACGTTTTGGTTCGGGGCATGCACAGTTTTTCAATGATACTGCATCGGATGTACTTTCTTATACACTGAGCCCGGATGCATCCAGCGCCGTGAATGTATTAAAGGTGCCGGACGGCAAACGTTATAACCTGCGCCTGCCCGATGGTACGCAGATAGCGCTTAATGCTGCAACACAACTTTCTTTCCCCGCCTATTTCAATAGTCATGGGCGTGAGATCACCATTCACGGTGAAGCTTTTTTGCAGGTAGCCAAAGATGCTGCCCGCCCGTTTGTTGTTCACCTGGCGCATACGGATATAGAGGTATTGGGTACCAGCTTTAATGTAAATTCGTACGATACAACGTCGGTTAAGGTTTCGCTTCGCGAGGGCGCCATCCGTCTTGCTTCGGGCACCAAAAGTATTTTGCTCCAGCCTGGTTCGCAGGCAATTGTTTCGCCCCGTCATGATATTGCCGTTCAAACTATTCCTTCTGAAGAACTGAAATGGTTACAGGGCCAGTATATCATGGATAATACGCCGCTGGAAGCGCTGACGGTTATTTTTCCCGACTGGTTTGGCATTCCTGTTATCATTGACGATAGTTCTTTAAACCAGCGCCGTTTCAGCGCCACTATTTTGCATAATGAGCCTATAGACAGCTTTCTGCCCCGGCTTCAAAAGGCTGCCAAAGTGCAGGCTTATTACCAGGGGAAGACGTTGCATTTGAAGAATTGAAGATTAATAGCGGAAAGCTGTAGCTGCCATTCTTAATACACGGCAGATGGCCTATAGTTCAACCGACAGTTTCACACCAAAATTTCTTCCCATACCAAAGACACCGGTGCGGCCGGTAGCCGGGTTTGCAGCAGTGTATTTTAAACGGCTGAGATGGTTTTGGTAGGCGATATCGGCCAGGTTGAAGGCGTTAAATGCAAGAGAAAAAAGTTTATGTTTTTTGCTGTTATAAATATCGGCGCCGACGCCTGCATTTAATAACCAATAGCTGGTTGTAGGCGTTTCGGTATTATATGCCGTGAAGGCGTTACCCTGGCGCAGGTTGTAATCGCTTTCGAGGCGGATGTACAGGTTGCGCAGGAATTTTCCTTTGGGCAGGAAATCGCCGCGCAGTTCCGACAAGAGCCTGGCCGGCGGGATCATAGGCACGTTACGTGTACCTTCCGTTTCATTGGAGAAACGGGCGCGGGTATAGGCAAAGGTATTGGCGATATGCAGCCAGTCTAACGGATGCGGGTGCAGATCAACCCGGATCTCACCACCGCAGAGGCTGGCATCGCGCTGGTTGAAGCGGTAAACGGTAAGCGCATCGCCTGTTTCAGGATCGATACGTATAGAATCGGCTCCTGCATTGTTTATGACCTTTTCATAAAAGATAAAGCGGTTGATGCGGTTGTAGAAAACCGATGCAGATACAGATACATGGTCGGAGTTCCACTCTACGCCGGCATCGGCCTGGAGGCTGGTTTCAGACTTCAGTGTTGTATTTCCCGATTCAAACCTGCGGGTGCCTTCGTGTGCGCCGTTACTTCCCAGCTCGGCCATATTAGGTGAGCGGAAACCGCGGGCTATATTCAGCTTAAGGGTTGTTCGCGGCGTAAGGGTATAGCTGGCGCCGATGCTGCCGGAGATATTACCATAGTCTTTTGTGAATGCCACAAAACGCGGATCGCCATTGTCATCGATCATTGGTTTGCTGTTGATATGGCGATGATCGTAGCGGATGCCGCCGCTTACAAGCAGGGCATTATAGGTGTATTGAGTAAACATAAAGCCACCGATATCGAAAAGATCGTAATCGGGGATGATCACTTCTTCGGCTTTGTTATTGTTTTGCTGGAACATACCCGTGACGCCCATGCTTGTTTTCCAGTGGTTACGTTCGGTAAGATGATACTTCAATGCATAGTTGATCGTCTGCAGCTGAAACCAGGCTTCGGGCGTACCTGTCTCCTGTGCACCATATTCCTGGCGCTGGTTGCGCTGGTATGCCACCGTGGCGGCAAAAGTATTGCTGCCCAGGCGGATATTGTTATCCCATATGAATTTGAGGTGACGGATATGCTGGTAAGGTCCGTAAGGACGCAGTCTTTTGAAATCGGCATCTGAAGCCGGCGATTCATTGCCATCGCTATCAGTTTTCAAAAAGGCGCCACTGTTATCGCGCTCCCCTTCTACCATGCCTATACGCTGGTTAAAATGGCTGGCCATAAAATGACTATATCCCCATTTTCCATTGTAGCCTAACATGCCGCCGAAATTCTTTTGATCGAATTTGGAATTAAAGACATAACCGTCGTAATGGTTTTTATAGTCGTGCGCTCCCTTATAGCTACCATAGGCGTTCCAGTTAAATCCTCTTTGCGTGCCGCTGATGCCGCCGTAGAAACCCCTGAGTCCGTTGTTGCTTTGATATTCACTGATGACCTGGCCTTTTACTGTTCCTTCGGGCGCCGGTACGAGCGACTGGATGTTGATGACACCGCCCATGGCATCGCTCCCGTACATAAGAGACGCGGGGCCTTTTAGTACTTCTATTCTTTGAACGCTGTAGTCATCTATTTCAATGCCATGTTCATCGCCCCATTGCTGCCCTTCCTGGCGCATACCATCGTTTACCACTACTACCCTGTTGTAACCCAGTCCGCGGATAACGGGTTTACTGATGGCGGGGCCGGTGGCGATGCCTGACACGCCCGGAACACGTGCGCCCAATGCGTCGATAATATTGGTGGAACTGGTTTGTAATAGCTGCTGCTGCCGTATTAATGCTACGGGCTGCGGCGATTGTTTCAAACGTGTGGCTGTAGTGACACCGGTTACAATTACGCCCTCCTGTTCCACGATGGTGGTGCCAAGGGTGAAGTTGTGCTGTACGTTTCCGTTGATGGTAATAGTGGCTACTGCGCTGGCATAACCTTCGAACGATACTTCGACCAGGTAAGTGCCTGCTTTGAGCACGGCGGTACGGAAGTTTCCGTTTTCGCTGGTAACGGCTCCCGTTTTCAGGTCGTAGATAAACACGGCTGCACCTGCCAGTGGCGCACCTGTTTTGCCATCAGTTACGGAACCATACAACCAGCCCGGGAGCAATTGGCGGTTCACTTCATTCTTTCCCTGTGCATACCCTGAAGCCATTAACAGACAGGTTATTACCGCCAGCAGCAGACATTTCTTCATCATCTCCATTTTGTTACAATGTTGCAAACATACCACTTTTCCGGTCAAACGCTGTCAACTGAAATCCTGTCTTTTTCCCCTCTCCATTACAATTCCTATCCCTTAAATTTTTTTCGTATATTTAGGACAATAAACTTATCGCATGACGGAAGAAGCCATCATTACGGGCTGCTTACAGTTTGATCCGATATCACAGAGAGCATTGTACAACAAGTACAGTCCCAAGATGCTTTCTGTGTGTTACCGTTTTGCGCACAATCGCCAGGATGCAGAAGATATGCTGCAGGAAGGTTTCATAAAAGTGTTTACGCAGATAAGCAGTTTTGAGAACAAGGGCGTATTTGAAGGTTGGGTACGCCGTATCATGGTGCATACCTGTATCAATTTCCTGAAAAAGCAAAAGAAATTCAGCGATAGCGTAGACCTGAACCAGGCAGACCAGTACATTCATGTAAGGGAGGAAGCCATTCCTGGTATTATGCAGGCCAAGCAGGTAGTGGAATGTATACGGCTGCTGCCGATAGGCTATAAGACAGTATTGAATTTATTTGCGATAGAGGGATATAGTCATAAAGAGATAGCAGAGATGCTTGATATACAGGAAAGTACCAGCCGCAGCCAGTTTACAAGGGCGCGGACGATGCTGGAAGGCATCCTTATCCGGAAAAAAATTATTGAAAATCCGGCTGGTGATGCAGCGTGGGCGTTGAATTTTAACACTTAGTATATGAACTTCTTTGAGTAAGGCCGATGCGTGATTCCCTGTATAATGACGATGATCTCGAGGCTTTCCTGCAGCAGCAGGTAAACAAGCACCGCATGTATGCCTCGGATGGTGTATGGCACTCTATACAAGATGCCTTACATGAACGCCGCCGTTGGCCTGCTTTAACCTTTATCTTCCTTTTTATTATCAGTTTACTTGTAGTGGGCACTTTGCTGGTGAAACCCGAAGAGCATCTTCGTTTTATTCAGCGGACGCCTTACCTGGCTGCGGCCCCGGCGCCTAAAGTGCAGATTGCCGACAGTACGGTGGTACCGCTGGCTGAGCGTCTTGCCACAGGCACCACCACAGAGCAAACGATCGCCTATGCGCGCCGGCGTATACAAACGGGGATTGTTCCCGTTTCGGTTCCTGTTTCCAATACGCAGCTGGCCAGTGTCATCACTCATTTTGATGTTACCGCCAATATAGTTCCGGAGCTGTTTCCGCAGCCGGGATTGCATAATATTCCTGTTTTTGTACCTGCAGACGATAGTGTTACACAGATAGCCTTAACAGGGGATGATACCCTGGATCCGTTGGGACCATTGCCGGCCCTGATACCTGTTTTAATGCAGGAGCCTGCGCTGCTCGCGCAAATGCCTGCCAGAGAAGCAGCATCCGACGATACAACAACTGCCGGCGATGCATTTACACCGGCAGAAGAAGCGCCATTGCCCGAGATAACTGTTACGAAAAGCCGCCCGGGCAGGTGGGATTTCCATTTGTATGTTTCTCCTTCGGCAAGCTTCCGTGCACTGGTAGAAGAAAAAAACACCAAAGGGCCACAGTATCTTAGTTCGCCACTGGCGCCGAATTATCTTGTAGATGTTAACAGGGTGGTACGTCATACTCCGGCACGGGGCTTTGAAATAGGATTTACAGTGGGCTATAACCTGAACCCCCAGTTTAGTTTGCGTGCAGGTTTGCAATACAACATGCGCCAGTATAATATAGAAGCCTCTGGTTATAGTTATGAGTTAACGCGTATTGCACTGAACGGACAAGATACGATCAGCACCTATACACCCTACCGTAACATAGAAGGCAACTATCCTATTATCCTGCATAACAGGTATCATGAGCTGTCGGTACCGGTAGGTATCAACTGGACTGGCTGGCGCAGGGGAAGATGGTCGTGGGGCGTGGGCACAACAGTGCAGCCTACTTATACATTCAACAAGCAGCCGTTTATCATAAGCAGTGATTTCAAGAACTATGCAAACGGCGCGATGTTAACACGCCGCTGGAACCTGAACACGAGCTTTGAGATGTTCCTGAGCTATAACACGGGTAATGTACGCTGGCAGATAGGACCGCAGTTCCGTTACCAGCAGTTCTCTTCGTTCAAAAAGGAATACCCGATCAAAGAATACCTGCTTGACTACGGCATTAAGTTTGGAATCACAACTCCTTTGTAACTTTGCTGCATGATGAAAATGGTTCGCATGCTTGTTCCCGCTTGTATGGGTATAAGCCTGATTGTTGCAATGGCCTGCAACAGCCCCGCCAAACAACCCGGAACTGTGCCGGTGTACCATAACGACAGCGTTAAGTTTTATCCTGCACAACAGTTCCTGCGATCGCAGATAGCGGCTATCAGCACTACTCCTTACTACATTTACAAGATCACTGAACATGATGGAAGGCGGGATTCCATTGCCCTGAACCGGCAGGAGTTTCTTGCAGAAACGGCCATTTTTACCAGTTTTTCGTTTGAAGACAGCACGGTTAAAAAATATTATAAAGAAACAGTTTTCGCCGATCAGAGCATCAATAGCATTACCATGGATTATACTACCCGGAATGCTGCGCTGCCGGTACAATCGGCAGTAGTGCTGCTTGATCCGGAATCACAGAAGGTAAAAAGGATAATGATGGACATATCGGAGGCAGCGGGCGACAGTGTTGTGACCCATAAACTGGTTTGGAAAACCAATGAAAGCTGCACTATTGTTACCCTTGTAGAAAGAAAAGGCGCATCCGTTTCGAGCCAGTCGGCCAGAATTGTATGGAACGGGAATTGATGAGATTTGAAATGAAGTTATGACGGCAACACAATTCCAGCAGCTAGCACATACCATACCCCTGCAACCGGGTATTTATAAATACTTTGATAACCAGGGTGAGCTATTGTATGTAGGTAAGGCGAAAAGCCTGCGTAAGCGGGTAAGTTCTTATTTCTCCAAAACGTTCACCAGTTATAAAACGCATGAGCTTGTACAGCGTATTCACCGTATAGAGTTCACGATCGTAGATTCGGAGCAGGATGCTTTCCTGCTGGAGAATTCGCTTATCAAGCAGTTTCAGCCGTTCTTTAACATCAACCTGAAAGACGATAAGACCTATCCTTATATCGTCATTAAAAAGGAGCCTTTCCCGCGGATCTTTCTTACCCGTCGTAAGATCAACGACGGCTCGGAATACCTGGGGCCGTTCACTTCGGCCGGCAAGGTGCGGGAGCTCATTAATTTCATCAGGCAATATATACCGCTGCGGACCTGCAAGCTGAATTTAAGCCAGGCTAATATTCAGAAGGGTAAGTTCAAGGTGTGCCTGGAGTATCACCTGGGTAACTGTAAGGGGCCATGCGAGGCATTGCAAACGTTGCAGGACTATGAATCGGGATTGCAGCAGATAAGGCAGATGCTTAAGGGCAACCTGCAGCCTGTGATCCAGCATTTTGAACAGGAGATGCGTGAAAAGGCAGGCAACCTTGAATTTGAGAAGGCGGAGATGGTACGTAAGAAGCTGGAGCATCTTGAAACCTACCAGGCGCGTTCGGTTATTGTAAGCAAACATCTTAATAATCTTGACGTGTTCACCTTATTGCGGGAACACGATACAGCCTATGTGAATTACCTGATGGTGCAGAATGGCACGATTGTTCAAACGCATACGGTAGAACTTGAGATAAAGCTGGAAGAAAGTGACGAGGAGGTGCTGGCGTTTGCTGTAACCAACCTGCGTGAAACGTTTAACAGCAAGGCTACAGAACTGGTACTGCCTTTTGCGCTTGAATTACCCGATACGCTGATAACGCAAACTATTCCCAAAGGCGGCGATAAGAAAAAACTGCTGGAACTATCGGCCAAGAACGTGAACTATTTCAGGGAAGAGCTAAAGAAGCGGAAGATATTGCAGCTCGAGGGTAAATCGGATATGGAGCGGAAGAAGGTATTATACCTGGTGCAGGAAGATCTTCAGTTACCGGATGTGCCTGTTCATATTGAATGTTTTGATAACTCGAACTTCCAGGGCAGTTTCCCGGTGTCGGCGATGGTGTGTTTCCGCGACGGAGTTCCCAGCAAGGGCGACTACCGCCATTACAACGTAAAAACGGTGGAAGGCATCAACGACTTTGCTACTATGAAGGAAGTTGTTTACAGGCGTTATAAGCGTCTTACTGCGGAAGGACAAAGCTTACCCCAGCTGGTGATCATCGACGGTGGTAAAGGGCAGCTTGGCGCGGCTATGGAAAGCATTCATGAGCTGGGTCTTACCGGCAGTATGACACTGGTGGGACTGGCTAAAAATGAAGAAGAGCTATTTTTCCCCGGCGACAGTGAAAGTTTGAAACTACCCTGGGACAGTGAAAGCCTGAAGCTGATACGCCGGATCCGTGACGAGGTGCATCGCTTTGGCATCACCTTTCACCGGCAGAAGCGCAGCAAGGGCACTTTTAAAAATGAACTGCAGGATATAAAAGGTATTGGTGAGCAAACCGCCACACAGCTGCTGAAAACCTTCAGATCGGTGGGTAATATCCGGGAATTGACGGAACGGGAGCTTACCCGTGAAATAGGCGCTTCGCGCGCCAGGCTGGTATGGGAATATTTTCATCCGGAGGAAGCGGGGCAGCAACCGGCGTCTATTTTACCCGGGCCCGATGATACAGCACCGGACAAGACCTGATCAAGTAAGCTTTATCGTAAAAAAATTATAACCAGCCGGAGGTGGCTTTTACAATCAAAAAAAACTATAACAAACGGGAAATGGTATAAAAAAAAGAGGGGTCTGGATAGACATCCGACCCCGTTTTAAAATCCAATATCCTATGAAAAACCGAGTCAAAGATAAGGAGATATTGATACCTTCCAAATTTTATATAAACTATTTTTTTTGCTTTAATCATAATTAAATGTTTTTGCAGCAGAACAGTAGCAATATTAAAAGCATCCGTATTTAAAGGTATTTGGTGGCCCCCATACCCAGTTTTAAAGTTCCCCCTATACCGGTTTTCTATAAAAGAAGACATCCGGTAAAGACAGTAAAAGTATCGGTAGAAATAGATACTAATTTATTTTTACTTAGAAACAGGAACTGCTAAAACGTTGCATTATGCCTTTAGCAGGTATTAGCAGCTTATCGTTCAACAGTACCTGCAGCAGTTCTAAAATTTACCACAAACGCAGCAGCATACCAAACATACAAGGTTAACCGGATACGTGCAGAAGGCACGGGTAGCATTTAAGAGCGCCATCTATTTAAGCCAGGCAATAAAAAAAGGCCGTATCGAATGATACAGCCTTTTAAAAATATTGTCCGACTATAGCGCTCTAGTAAGCCCAGAGCGATTGTTCGTAATTGAAGATCTTTTCTTTGATATTCTCGCCTTCGAGCAGCTGGAACAAAGGATCTGTGATAAAACCTTTGATATCCTTGTCGAAGGGGTTATCGAGCGTAGACTTTACGATCCTGCTGCTGAACTGCCTGTTTTCGAACAGTTCTTCCCAGGTCATACGTCCGCCGTAGTTTTTACCGTTATACACTTCGTATTTAGATAAAGCAGCCCTGAGATCGGGATAATAGATCCAGAACAGGGTGATATCATCGCCCAGATCGATACCACTGCTGGTACGTAAGCGCATCATAGGCGCTATGCCCAGGATACGAACGAACATGCGGGAAGATTCTTTATCGAAGATCCATTCTTCTTTGATCTTGAACTGGTAGATAGAGTCGATAGGAATTTGTTTGTTCCTTACTTCTCTTTTCACCACGTTACCGTTAAGGTCGGTTACATCAACGGTATCGGCGCCGGCGCTGCCTGATAAACGGGCTAATACTTCTGCTTTTGTAAGCGGGGTAGTAAACCTGTCGTCTTCGGCGGAGAAAGCGGTAACGCTATCGGGGCCGGTAATGCTATTATAGAGAATAGAGATAAAGCGCTGGTTACCGTTATCTTCATTTGCAGAGTAACGGAATGGCAGGTTTATTTTTTCCCTGGCATCGATGATACGCCATACTTTATGACGATACACCGCGTCGTCTTCACGGATATATTCATAAGTAAGCGGTGTTCTGTCTTTTACCAGGTTTCTTTCAATAGAATTGTCGTTTCGAAGGGAAGGGCGAATGGTGTCACCGATGCCGCTGCCGCCTGAGTTAGGCACTACTTCGATAGGCACGTTAACTGCAGGATCATTCGCAGGCGCTGTAGCAGCGGGGGCATTACCATATCCGCTACGTGCAGGGGTTGCAGGGGCGCCATATCCACTGGGAGCAGGTGTACCATAACCTGAAGGAGCAGGAGCAGGCGGCTTTTGTGCAGTAGTATCCTTTGCACTGGATGATCCATAGCGGCTGCGAGAGTTTCTGCGCTGGGCAGCAGCGTCCTGACTTACCACGGCCAATACAGCCAGTATCGTCAAAGGGTACACTATTTTGCTAATACTCCGTTTCATACGCTCTAAAATATTATAATATATTAATAACAGTTAAACACCAGAGGCTGCAGACTCCTGGTTTGTCCGCCAGGTCCTGTTGCCTTAATTTCATCAATTACCAGGGTAGAACCCGCCTGTAATTTATTCATGATCCTTTTGGATGCGGCATTAAAGTAAGCGCCTCCGTTTTGTTCATACATAGGAGTAGTAAAGCCTGCTCCTGTAGCATATACAACGTAGCTGGTTACATTAAATTGCACACCGTCGAATACAAAGTTTTCGAGTTCGGCACGTACCCCCTGCTGTGCTTTGATAGCATTTGTAAGTACACGGCCGCCTTTTTCCTTACCTACCATTGCAATAGGATCGGGAACAGTTTTTACGCGGAATTCGAAGTCGGTAGCTTTACCATCGGCCACCACGTGTACAGTTGCCATTCCGGGTTTGGCCGGCTTGGCAATATATTTACCTGCACCTGTTTTGTTAAGTGTACCGTTGTTGATGCTTACCTGTACTTTTTCATCGCCTACGTTACCACCGCTTACGGAGAGTTCGTTGTCAAGTGCGATATAAAGCACTTTTACCTTGTCGGCGCTAACAGATGCACCTGTAGGAGAACCAACGGTATATTGAATGTCTTTTTCAAGCACACCTTCTGTACCATCTGGTTTCTTATAGGAGATCCTCATCTTTTTAGTATAGGCACCGGCACCGCCAACAGTAGTTTTATATTCAGCCACTCCATCGGCATTCAGCGCAACAACAGCGCCGTCGACAGTTACAGTAGGTAAAGCTGCTTTACTGAAAGCACCTACGCCGCCTGTGATCACCAGTTCCTGGCCAGGCATCAGGTATTGTGAGCTCTGGCTGGCGATAGCCTGGAACTGATCGTAAACCAGTACCACTTCGCCTACTTTTTTGTGCAGGTAATCAACCACCATAGCTTCACTGTTCCTTACGTCGTTCTGAAACTTGCTGAGGATAGTGATTGCAGCGATGGTAGGGGTCATATGGAAGTAAGACTCTTCCCATTTCTGGTTCTTTTCGCCTGTTTTTGATACAGGAACAGCAAGATCCAGTGGTAAGGTATTACCGAATTCAGTTTTTAAAGAAGGATCGATAGCCAACAAGTTGTTTTTGAAATCGGTGAGTTTCTGCAGTAATTCAGGGCCTTTTTTCAAAGGTTCGCTGATAAACAACCTCGTAGGTGCGTCGATATTTTCTTCGGCAAAGATCTCTTCGCCATTTGGTCCTTTTTCCAGTTTTGATTCAACTTTCAGTTGCTGCTTGAGCGCATCGATATACTGATAAGTTTCGTCGGCCAGTTTTTTGGCGGCATCTGCTTTGGGTTTCCAAAGAGCGGCGCGTTCCCTGGTTTGTTCGTCTTTCATTTTGGCCTCGAATGACTTAAAAACGGCGTCATTCTTTTCTTCCACCATTTCGTTTGCGTGGGTAAGGCTATTATTTACAGTTTTGAAGGCGTTTAAGATTTCGGATGATACGTTCAGTGCCAGCAGTGCAGTAAGCACCAGGTACATCATGTTAATCATCTTCTGCCGTGGTTCCGCTGGTAATGACATTTTAGATTACTATTTTAAATACGGTTTAGAATTAGTGAACTAATAATGCTATTACCTTATCTGCCCTGCATAGCAGTGAGCATGTTACCATAAACCTGATTCAATCTGCCTAAGTTACCGGCGAGAGAAGCCAGTTGCTGCTGTGTGCGGAGTGCGTCGTCGGCGCTTCCGATCATAGCGTTAGAAGCTTCGTTCAGTTTACCATAGAACTGATTGAGGGCTTTCAGGTGGTTATTGCTTTCCTGCAATTCCAATTCGTAAATAGTATTTAAAGAAGACAGGTTGCGGGTAAGCACCTGTACCTGATCGTGGTAAGATTTTGTGCTGTCGGCTGCACCGTTGAAGGAAGAGAGTGCATTAGCGGTACCTATGTAGGCGTCTTTAACAGAGGCCAGAGCAGAGGTTGCTTCTTTTGTTTTCTGCGTATAATCGCCTGTAGCTGCTACTACGTCGCTGATTTCGCCCATTTTTTCAACGGTAACGCCTAACTTCTGGAAACCGGCGCTCAGTTTGGCGAGGTTAGCAGGAGTGATATCGGCTTCCTGGAGCATTTTTTCCATGCCTTTTAATGCGGGGTTGCCTTTTTCTACCACTTTTGCAGCAGGTTGAGGAGCATGCCCTGTATCGGGAGGTGGTAAGAATGCATATACGATGAAGATTAATGCTTCTGTAGTAAGACCCAGCTTTAACGCTAAGTCGGCCCACGATAAGTGGAGGATTTTGGCCATTGCGCCGAAAATTACGACTGCTGCACCCAGGCAAACGACTACGTTAACTGCTCTGTTTACTTTAGGGGATACTCCTGATGCCATAACTAAAGATGTTTTAAAAATTTCGGTCTAGTTGTGAGAGAACCTTTCGGATAAAGCCTATTTGGTCGCCAGAACTATTCAGCGTTTTGTTTATAAATAAAATAATTGGACGTTAAAACCTGGACGTTGTGTTGTGTTTTAGAATTTTATCTCCTACCCAATTGAGCAGGTAAATCAATTACGCAACGGAAACCAATGTAAGACTTAGCCGTATCCTGGTACTCGTAGCTACGGGTACTGGTCTGGAGGTAGTAGGCTACGTCTTTCCAGCTACCACCGCGTACCACCTTACGTTTCATACGTGGAGGATCGGTTTCGCTGGCGTTATACCTTACATCGGGGTTCATATCGTGCTGGAAGTTGTAAGATCCTTCGTAGAAGTAGGAAGAAGTCCATTCTGCAACGTTACCCGCCATGTTATACAGGCCAAAGTCGTTAGGCCAGTAGGCATCGGCGCGAACGGTATAGAATCCGCCATCTTCGGGGTAGTTACCGCGGCCGGGTTTGAAGTTGGCGAGCAGGCAACCTTTTTTATTCCTTGGATAGTAGTTACCCCAGGGATACATAGATTGCGTGCGTCCACCTCTTGCAGCATATTCCCATTCTGCTTCTGTAGGCAGGCGGAAATCGCTTTCCACTGCTTTCTTTCTGCGTTCCAGGAAGCTGTTCAGGTAAAAAGAGCGCCAGTGACAGAAAGCCATTGCCTGTTTCCAGTTAACACCTACTACAGGGTAGTTGCCAAAGGAAGGGTGGGCGAAATAGCGCTTCGCCATAGGCTCGTTATAAGAATAGGAGAAATCGCGCATCCATACGAGGGTATCGGGATATACCTTTTGATCGTAACGGTAGATGTATTTACCGCGTTTGCCTGCATTTTCGCGTTTAGCGGCTTCTTTCAGGTCAAAGCCCTGAACATTATAGACGATCTTTTCAGGATCGATCTCAATTTTATTGTACAATCTGTTGTCGGGAGCGAGCACCAGTTTGGTTAATTTTTCGAGTGTGCCCTTGTCGGCATATTTAATGGTACGTGCTTTAGCCCAGTCGATAGCAGTATCGTTAGCCTGACCGGTTTTAAAGTAGCCCATTTCAACAGCAGCCAGGGAATCGCGTACCCACCATACGAACTGGCGGTACTCGTTGTTGGTGATTTCAGTGGCATCCATCCAGAAGCCATTGATTGACACTTGTTTGTTACGGGCAGTGTAGTTGAAGTTTACATCTTCATCACTTGGGCCCATGTGGAAAGTTCCTGAGGGGACATATACCATTCCGAGAGGTTTACCCATGCTACCCCTGGCTCCTGGCGATATCCCGTGGAGCTGACCATCGTCGGCCACACCACTTTTTCCTTTCTTACTACAACCGCCTAAGGCGAGAGCGGCTGCGATAGTTAGCGCACTGATTGCGATCAATTGGCTTCTCATTGTTCAATAATGGTTATTGCAGGGTATTGGCGAAATATGGTTACTAATGGGGCAGAAAACGGCATTCTTATTGCTAAAGAAGCCACGATTGCCCTTCCCACCAGGCAAACAATACACTTTAAAATAAAACATATGTTCAGTCAGATATGTAAATATAGAGTTAAAGCCCATTACACCTTCAATTAATCTATTAAAAAATCGTATTTATTTTGAGGGATTGGCAAATTAGTGCTTTTCCCTTATAATCCATATTAGGTGTTTCCCTTCATTTTTTGAAGGTATTTCCCCCCGCTTTACGTTTTCGTTAACATGTTCTCTTAGAAACGTGTGGTTCCCTCGCGTTAGTATGCAACTAAATGCATTTTCTGAACAATTATCGTTACAACGCTATTAAAAGATCGTTAACCGAAACGAATGGCGCCTGGCAGGTGTAATCTTTACACAGGTAGATCCTGGTTTCTCCATTGGTTCCTTCACGGCCAGCCAGCAAAGGGTAGTTTTCGCCTGCGCCCTTGCCTTGTTGAAAGATCTTTCCCGGTATATAATGCTGCAACACCTCGTTACTAAGGGTTTCATGTTCGGGCCCTACCACTGCTATTTCCCTGAAACCCTGTGCCAGCTGCTGTATCAGCAATGCCCAGCAGCCGAAGGAACCAGGATAGCGGACAATGGTTTGCCCCAATGCTCCTACCATTTGCTGCGCCTGCTGATACCACTCGTTTTTATTATATACGACCGATAGATAAGCCAGGTTTGCCGCCATCAGGGCATTACCCGAAGGCGTAGCCCCATCGTAAACTTCCTTTTTCCTTATCACCACATCGTTCTGGTTGTGGTGGGTATAAAAGAACAGTCCACTTTCCTCATCCAGGAACCATAACTGCAGCCATTTTACGAGTGCTGCCGCTTTTTCCAGGAATCCGGTATCGCCTGTTACTTCCTGCAGCCTCAGATATGCCTGGATGAGCATGGCATAGTCGTCGAGAAAGGCAGGGATCCGCGCTTCCTTCTTCCAGCTATGTTTCCATCCGTCGGCTGTTCTGAAATGCTGTTCCAGGAAAGCCATATTCCGCAGCGCCAGTTCTCTGAAATGCGGGTTGCCGGTAGCGGCAAAAGCATCGCAGTAAGCTGTGTTCATCAGGGCATTCCAGCCCAGTAACACCTTATCATCGAGCAAAGGCCGCTGACGCTTGCCGCGCATTTCCATCAGCCGGCGATGCCATTCCTTCCTCTTCTCCTGTAACCCTTCTTCATTCAACTGCTTTTCAGCGGCAAATGCAGCCACCGATCGCGGCATCCATAATATATTGGTATGCCCTTCGTGCCAGTTACCTTCCGGAGTTACCTGATAGAGGTCGCAAAATAAGGAAGCCTCTTCACCCAAAATATCCTGTATTTCAGTGTATTGCCATGTATAAAATTTCCCTTCGACCCCTTCGCTGTCGGCATCCAGCGCACTGTAAAACGCAAATGCGGGCGACATGAGCTCTCTTTCAACAAATGCCAGCGTATGTTCTATTACTTCGCGGTAGGTAGCATCCTGTGTAAGCTGATATGCTTCGGATAGGGCGGAAACCAGCAGGGCATTGTCGTAGAGCATTTTTTCGAAGTGAGGAGCCTGCCATTCGGTGTCGGTACTATAGCGGGCAAAACCACCGCCGGCCTGGTCGTAAATGCCTCCCTGGATCATTTTATTGAGGCTTAACAAGGCCTGTTCTACTGCTTCTTGGTTTCCTGTATAGTGGTAATGCCGCAGCAGGTAACGAATTGAAAAAGTTTGCGGGAATTTGGGCGCCCGTCCAAACCCGCCCCATTCTTTATCGGCGCTGTGCAGGATCCCGTCGGCCATGAGCTGCAGGCTACCGGTGCCGATAACACCTGCTGCGTTGCCGCCTGTGAAGCGGTTTGCATTTTGGAGATGGGCTACCAGGTTTTGCGACTGGGTTTCTACCTCGCCGCGTTTGGTGCGGAAACTTTCATGCACGGCGTGGATCACTTCGCGCCAGCTTGACCTGTTAAAAGCTCTTACCGGCGGGAAATAGGTACCTCCGAAAAAAGGTTTACAATCGGGTGTAAGGAATACATTCAGCGGCCAGCCGCCTGCGCCGCTGATTGCCTGCAGTGCATCCATATATATATGGTCCAGATCGGGGCGCTCTTCACGGTCGATCTTGATATTCACAAAATACTCGTTCATGAGGGCTGCCGTGTCTTCGTTTTCGAAGCTCTCGCGCTCCATTACGTGACACCAATGGCAGGCTGCATAACCAATGCTTACCAGAATAGGCTTATCTAGCGCGCGCGCCTGCTGCAACGCCTCTTCGCCCCATGGATACCAATGAACAGGGTTATGCGCATGCTGCAGCAGGTATGGACTTGTTTCGTTTATTAGCTTGTTGGGCATGAAAGGGTACTGATTAAATGAGAAATGCTAAACACCGGGGCGGCAACAAAGTTCCGCTTCCGGCATTTAGCATTTTACGATAAAAAAATTATTCCCCGGTCTTTTAAATGTAATCTCTTCTAAAAAGCCTGCCTTTTTATAAGACGCTACTAGGCTTTAGGTACTTTCATTGTGGTAAGGTACTGATCGAGTGCCGAAACCATACTGGGCGCCTGGGGTGCAGGTGCTTTTATTTCGAGGGTAAGGCCTGCTTCTTCAACCGCTTTAGCGGTATTACTGCCAAAGGCGCCGATATGTACGCCACTGGAATTGAAGTTGGGACAGTTCTCGAACAGCGCTTTTACACCGCTGGGGGTAAAGAAACAAATGATATCATATACCTGGTTTTCGAGCACTTCTTTGGCATCGTTGCTGATAGTGCGGTACATGAATCCCATCTGGAATTCGCATTTGTTTGTTTTCAGCCAGTTTACGATCTCATTGTCCTGCTGATTTTCACTGCAAACATAAAGGAAGCGTTCGTTTTCCTTATGTTTGTTGATTACATCGAACAGGCTTTTGTTTGAGCCATCGGCGCCGTAGAAAACTTTGCGTTTCCGGTAGAGGATGAATTTCTGAAGATACAGTGCTACAGCTTCGGTAATGCAGAAATACTTGGTATCCTGCTTAATGCTGACCTTCATTTCTTCGCAGGTGCGGAAAAAATGGTCGATGGCATTACGACTGGTAAAGATGACAGCGGTAAAACTGGCAATATCTACCTTTTGTTTGCGAAATTCCCGCGCAGGGATGCCTTCCAACCGGATAAAAGGATGAAAAAACAGTTCTACGTTATACTTCCGGGCCAGCTCAAAGTAAGGAGACTTATCGCTTTCAGGCCTGGGCTGGGTGATGAGAATTCTTTTGGCACTTGCTGATTTTTTGGTGCTTAAGCTTTTAACCCCATTTTTTACCATGCTATTTCTCCCTTATGTATTTCGATTGCAAAATTAGATAGTAAAGCCTGTTTTATTGAATAGAACCTTATAAATTATTATAATAGGTAATATTTCAACACCGCAAAGGTAAATAAAAAAGTGAAATGCACTGACGCGCAGCATATCGCGGACCGCCGCCAGTGAGAGAATGTAGCGGTATAGCACCAGTAAACCCGCGATGCACAAAGAAGCTGTAAGTCCCACTACGTTTAGCTCTCCGCTCGAAAAGCTTACCAGCCAAAGCATTGGTAACAAAATAACTCCCAGCAACTTATTTACCAGAAAAACAATAAAAATATAAGTTTCAGAAGCTTCTTTTACGCGGAACACCCAGCCTGTAAAGCGCAGGAACAGGTATTTCAGGCAGTATAAAGCGATGAGCCCGGCTGTGCTATACAGCATTAATTCCCAGAAAGAAAGTGTTGTTAATTTTTTTTGTGTTACAACTACGGCTATAAATGCGGCCACCACCAGCACGAACAAAAGGTTCATGAACATTGAAGGCAGCAGGTTTTGCGCCAGTTGTTCCCTGGTTTGTTTTTGCCTGAATGATGTTTGAAACAACATTTTAAATACCTGTTGAAAGTATTTAGGGAAAGTGGCTTTTATGAAAGCCAGGAACAGCACCAGCCCTGCCAGCAGATAAAAAAGGTAATCGGTAGATTCTCTTACCCAGTAAGAAGTGATCATGTAGGCCGGCTTTTCTTGAGCAGGCAGGTATTTTACGTTAAGCGCCCGGCGGAACAATGTATCTTCCTGCCAGGTCAGTTTTTTTATGGGTGCTGGCTTTGCCGCTGTTACCAGGGCTACTGTATCGCGGGCAGCACGAAGCATGGCCATAGAATCGGCTCTTAGTTTGCCGGCGCTATCCGTGATAATACCGGCGCTGCCCGGCCTTTGTGCCTGTGCAGGTTGTATTGCCTGTGTATTGGCGGCGGCTGCGTTTCTGCCTGCAACTGTTGCTCCTGCTGCCGGTGGCGCTGTGCTGCGCGCTGCCGGTACACTATTCCCGGTTCCCGGTGTTGCAGCTCTTGCAGGCGCTACTGCACGTGTACCTGTAGCACGGGTAGCAGTATCTCTTGGTGGTGTTACCGAGGCCCTGCGGACAGCTGGCTTATTGGTATCCCCGGGCTTTGCCTGTGCAGGCACCTGTCTTATAACACGCTTCCGTACCGTATCGGACTGCGCCGTAAGTGTAAAACAGGCCAATAAGAAAGATATTAAGAAAAAAGGCTTTAGCATGAGTGAGCAAAGATAGAGAGTAGATAGCAGAAGACAGATGGTAGATGGTAGAATTATGTATTACTTTGCTTTAATGATCTACATCCACATACCGTTTTGCAGGAAAGCCTGTCACTATTGCAACTTTCACTTTTCTACCAATCTGAAAACGATGGATGCCGTTATTGCGGCTATTGAATGGGAACTGGTATTGCGGAAAGACTATGTACAGGGAGAGATCAATTCTGTTTATTTTGGCGGCGGCACACCTTCTATTCTACCGCCGGGTACCATTCAGCGGCTGATGGACCGGATAAGACAGACCTTTAATGTAGTGCCGGATGCTGAAATAACGCTGGAAACCAATCCTGATGATATTACTGCCGATCAACTGGAATTATGGAAACAGGCTGGTATAAACCGGCTAAGCATAGGGATCCAGTCGTTTTTTGAAGAAGACCTGGTGTGGATGAACAGGGCTCATAATGCGCTTCAGGCCAGGCAGGCAATAGAACTGGCGCAGCAGGCAGGATTCTTTAATATTACCATTGACCTTATTTACGGCGGCCCTACGCTTCCGGATGAACATTGGCGCGAGAATGTTGCTACGGCAGTAGCATTGAACATTCCGCATCTTTCGTGTTATGCATTGACTGTGGAGCCACAGACGGCACTGGATAAGATGATCATTCAGCATAAAAAGGAAGAGGTGGACCCGGACAAACAAAGCCGTCATTTTGAGCTGCTGATGTTATGGGCTGCGGAGGCCGGATATGAACACTACGAGATCTCGAACTTTGCAAAGCCAGGGTATCGCAGCCGGCATAACAGCAGCTATTGGGCAGGCACCCCTTACCTGGGGGTAGGCCCGGGTGCTCATTCGTTTAACGGCAGCAGCCGGCAGTGGAATGTTTCGAACAATACACTCTATTATAAGCGTATCGGGCAACAGCAATTGCCTTTTGAAATAGAATACCTGACGCCGGAACAGCAGGTAAATGAGTATATTATGACAAGCCTGCGTACCATTGAAGGGCTTGATACCAGCAAACTATCGCCGGCAGAGGCGGAAAGGGTAAACCAGCTGGCGGAAAAATATATTCGAACCAATGCGCTGACACGCAATGGCAGCTGCCTGGTACTTACCAATGCAGGAAGGCTATTGGCCGATGGTATCGCTGCCGACCTGTTTTGTTAGAACTGTCACCGGCGGGATAAGGCTGTTTTACCGCTATGATGCTATACCAGCCTGCTTTCTATTTTACGGAAACCCTCCCCTGCGGGCAGTTGTTCCCATAAGATCTCGTAAACGGTGGCGGCGATAGGCATTTCTACGCCGAAGTCTATATTTTTCTGGTGAACGCAGCGGCTGGCATTATATCCCTCGGCCACCATATTCAGTTCAAGCATGGCCGCCTTCACCGAATATCCTTTGCCGATCATATTACCAAAGGTGCGGTTACGGCTGTAAAGCGAATAACAGGTAACCAAAAGGTCGCCCAGGTATACAGATGCGGAGTAATTAAGGTTATCTGTAGCCTCGGTTCCGGGCAGGTGGGCCATAGAGCCCTGTAAAAAGCGTCCCATTTCCCGTGCGGCGTTGGCGATATAAACGCTCAGGAAGTTATCGCCATATTCCAACCCGTGTGCGATACCGGCACCCAGGGCGTAGATATTTTTCAGCACTGCTGCATATTGCACCCCTACCACATCCTGGTTGACGACGGTGTTGATGTATTCGCAATGAAAGCAGTCGGCAATCCGGCGGGTCAATTCTTCATCGAGGCCTGAGAAGGTAAGGTAAGACAACTTTTCGGCTGCCACTTCCTCGGCATGACAGGGGCCCAGCAGGGCGCAATAGTCGCTGAGGTCGAGTGCAAATGCATCGAGGAGATATTCATGAAGCAGTTGGTTACAGTCGGGCAAAATGCCTTTTACCGCTGAAACCACTTTTTTCCCTTTGAAAGCATCTGCCGGCAGGCCCGACAATACGTCTTTGATAAAAGCCGAGGGGACGGCTATGACCACTACGTCGGAATCGGCCACCACCTGCCTGATGTCGTCGGACATGTTCAGCAGGCTATTATCGAAATAAGCCGAGTGCAGGTAATGCGGGTTATGGCGGCGTTGCCGGATATACCGGATATTTTCCTCGCTTCTTACCCACCAACTAATACGATGATTCCCGTCTGTCAGGATTTTTGCAAGAGCGGTAGCCCAGCTTCCGCTTCCTATTATTCCAAACTGCATGACACGCCTGTTTATAATCAATATAATCCGGCGGCAAACTTACGGTTTTAGTTGGAAGGATGCGGATCCCTTAATTTTTCTTGAAGTTTTTAGTAAGCTCGTCTTTAGAAACCACCTTTACCAGGGTGCCGTCTTTCAGCTGCTTGCTCACCACGTCGTAAGGTCCGGTGATCACTTCTTCTCCCCCATTTAACCCGGATTTGATCTCAATATTATTGATATCCTGGATACCTGTGGTTACCACTACTTTTTTCACTTTTCCATCGGGTTGCCTTACAAATACCACTTCCTGCAAATCGTCGCCATCATTACCTGTTTTAGGCTGATTGTCGGCGGTAGCATCTTTCTTTTCTTCTTCTTTCTTTTTATCGGATTTTTTGTTATCACCTTCCTTCGCATCGTTCTTATCGCGGGTGGTCACGGCATTTAACGGCACAGATAATACACCGGCATGCGTGCTGGTTTGTATATCGGCGCTGCCGGTCATATTCGGGCGGAAAGGGAAAGCATGTCCTTTCGCCAGCAGGTCGCGGTAACTATCGGGGAATAAACGGATATGCACCTGGTAGTTGGTAATTGTGGTAGAAGCGTTGCTGGAACTGGTGGTAGCCGCGGTGGAGGGGTTTGCGATCTTGTATACGCGTCCTTTGAATTTGCGATTGTTATAGGCATCTACTTCAACAATGGCGCTGTCTCCGATCTTCACCTTGGGGATATCGCTTTCAGACACATCTACCTGAACTTCTATGCTATTGAGGTCGGCCACGCGCATCATTTCTGTACCTGTCATTTGCGCGGTGCCCACCACTCTTTCTCCTTTTTTCACGAGCAGGAGGCTTATCACGCCATCCATGGGCGCCACGATGGTGGTGCGGCTGATGTCTTTATTGGCGCGGGTGAGGTTGGCAACTGCACCTTTAACACTTGCCTGGTTGGCATTGATGTTATCCTGTGCTGCCTTATAATTAGCCTGTGCTGCATAATAAGCCTGTGTTGCCTGTTCGAATTCAGAGGCAGAAATGACCTTTTGTTCTACAAGTGTTTTCTGACGCTTATAGGCGGCCTCTGTTTGATCGAGGGTAGCTTTTAAGCCCGCAAGCTGCGCCCTGGCGTTAGATACCTGCGCTTCGTTCTGGGCTACCACAGCGGCAGCCTGATCGCGCTGAGACGCATAAATATCGGCATAGATCTTCGCAAGCACCTGGCCTTTACGAACTGTATCGCCTTCGGCAACATTCAGCTCTACTATTTCTCCGGAGATATCGGAACTGATCTTTACTTCTACTTCGGGATATATTTTACCACTGGCAGTTACAACTTCCGTGATATCGCGTTTGGCAGCTTTTTCTGCCGTCACGCGGGTGCCTTCTTCTTTGCCGATAACACCTGCTTTCTTGAGCACCACCAACAACACGATCAGCAGTACCAGTATAATAAGAATCCATTTAAGTTTCTTGCTCATAAATGCAACGTTTGAATAGCTTGTTAACGCTTAATAGCTGGTTTATAATTTCATTCCCTGTCCTTTGTAAAACTCCAGCAACTTCATCCGGAAGACATATTCATACCGGTTTGTAAGCTGTTGCAGCTTTGCTTTTAACAGGTTGTTCTGGTTGGTAAGGAGGTCTATTGAACTCAACAGCCCTACCTGGTATCTTTTGAAAGCAAAGTCGTAAGCTTTTTGTGCCGAGGTAACGCTGCGTTCTCCTGCATAATATTTCTGCATTGCCGAAGTAGCGTCGATATAAGCTTTATAGATGCTCTGTTTAAGATCGAGAGTCGCCTGGTCTTGCTGCAACTGTAAAGTTTGCAGGTTTAGTTTCGACTGTTGGTAGTTTACGCGGCTGGTATTACCTGCGCTGAAGATAGGAACAGTTAAAGTAAGCCCTACCGACTGTCTGAAGTTTTCATTTAACTGGGAACCATATTGCGACCACCAGCGGTTGAAAGATTTGTTGTGATACTGGTAAGTGGCAGTTTGATTGTAGATCTTATATTCTTCGCCATTTGTATTTCGTGCCACAATACCTTCGGCGAGCGTATACCCTGTGGGTGTAATTGTTCTGGGGTCTACCTCGCGGAGTGCATTTGAGAACTGCGAATTAAGATTATATCCAAATGACAAGCGGGGATACAGGAGCGCTTTATTTGCCTGAATGGTATTTTCTGCGCCTTTGATCTTGAGCTCATTTACTTTCAATATAGGTTGATTGGCCTGTGCCAGCTGGAATACGGCATCGGGCTGCAAATCGGCGAGGCTTTCGAGTGGAATTTGCTCTATCGGCGGCGTATCGAGTTCAAAAGGAGCGCCTGCATCGATATTTAACAGTCCTTTCAGCGAGAGTACATTTTGTTGAAAAGTAGCTCTTGCGGTGATTAAACCTGCGCTGTCTGTTGCGAGCTGCGATTCTATTTCGGCGAGGTTCAGTTCGGGTAAAGCACCGGCTTCAACACGGCTTTTCGTGTCTTTGAACTGTGCGAGGTCCTGATCGATCTGAACTTCGGAAATATGGATCTGCTCATTTGCTGCGAGTACCTGCAGGTAGTAGGTAGCGACATTAATAGAAATATCGTTTGCCGCCCTGGCAACATCTTTTAAAGCTGCTTCCGCATTAAAACGTGCCGCATTCACTGCTTTCTTTAACTGACCAAAACCAAATATCTGCACATCGCCCTGTATTCCCATATTCTGGTACAATAACTGGGTGGTAGTGAACTGGTTGGTAGTGGGATCGATAGAACGTCCGAACTGCGTGCCGAGGGTAGAGCCAAAGCCAATACTTGGGATCTGGTTCATTTTGGCCTGGTGCAACTGCAGTGCGGCAATCCGCGCCTGAACATCGGCTTGTTTTACGGAAATATTGTTTTTAACGGCATAATCCACACACCGGCGCAGATCCCATTTATCCTGTGCCTGCGCCAGAAAGGGCAGTGCAACGATAAACATTAGTATAAAACGTTTTCCCATGAAACAAAAATAACCGAATCAGGACTTCATTTTTCAAAATTTGATGAGCGGAGCCCGCAACGGTTAAAAGGAAGATGAGGCACAATGATTGCAGGTATTGCTACTATAAAAGTATAACCTTATGAACACATTTTCCATTTCCTGGCAAAACCAGACAATTGAAGTCACCCAGCAAGACAAAAAGCATTTTTCGGTAAAACTGCCTCAACAAACGTTACAACTTGAATTGAGACAGGATAATGAAGGTGCCAATCACTGGTTTGAAGCCGGCACCGACAATGCTACCGAAACATCTGCCGAACTTGGGGTAGCAATAGAAGCGGCTCTTTCAGATAAATAAATACCGAGTAAACTTTTCATTGCCTGAACAGTCGAACAGGGAAAGCATAAACTCTCTTTATGAAAACTGTGTACCGGTTTACCGGGATAGTAATTATTATTACTGTCTTCGGCGTTGTATTGTCTTCTTTTGGCGGCAACGACAAAGAGACAGATGCGGCAAAGTTTCCCTATAAACAAGCTGGTCTCACGCGTGAGCAGGCAGCAGCACACCTGTTAAGCAGGTTTACTTATGGTGCACAGCCCGGGCAGGTACAAGCTGTAGCGGCGATGGGACTTGAAAACTGGTTTCGCGGGCAGTTGAAAGCCGATTTAAACGACGACAGTCTTAATCAGCTACTCAGCAAATACGATCTTCTTAGCCTGAGCAATGCCGAGATAGTGAATATTGTACCCCGCGGTGGTGCCTTACCCAGGCTTGCGGTACGAGACGGATTCATTGATAAAGATTCTATAGGTTCGAACAGGAAAGAGATCCGTGAGGTGCTGCGAACTTATATGGAAGTAAAGGGCCTGCGTAATCCGCAAAGCCTGATAGAGCAGTTCACCAATCAGAAAATACTGCGGGCGGCTTATTCTCAAAACCAGTTGCAGGAGGTACTTACGGAATTCTGGTTTAACCATTTCAACGTTTCGTTCACCAAAGGAGAGTGTGTTCAATATATACCGGCCTATGAACGGGATGCGATACGCCCTAATGCAACGGGTAATTTTGAAGCCCTGCTGTTAGCCACTGCCCAGTCGCCGGCGATGCTTGCCTACCTCGACAACTCGAGCAGTACCGGCGATCCTGACAGCATCATGCCGGTTGCGGCTTCCAATGCGGCAATGCAGCCCAATATGGGCAACGGTGCCAAACGTAATTTAAACAGTCAGAGGGCCAACAATAATACGCCGCAGCGCGGAAACAACATGCCACCAGCCACCATGCAGGCAAACGGAAATGCCATGCAAACCAGTGGAAACATGGCCCCCAGGCCCGCCGCACCGAAACAACAAAAACGAAAAGGGGGCGGTCTCAATGAAAACTACGCCCGTGAGATCATGGAACTGCATACGCTTGGCGTGGATGGCGGTTATACCCAGCAGGATGTAACACAGGCAGCCCGCGTACTTACAGGCTGGACCATTTATCCTATAGATACATTACTTGGACCCAACAATTTCCGCGTTTCACTTGAAAAACTTGGCGCAGAAAAGATGGCAGAACGTGGTTATGTGCATTACGGAGATTTTCTTTTTGTGCCATCGCGCCACGATAACAGGCCAAAAACTGTACTGGGTACACATTTCGATAGTCTGGGCGGGTATAATGAAGGTCGCAAGCTATTGCATTTACTTGCAACACAGGACGCTACCGCCAGATTCATTTGCACTAAACTGGCTATACGTTTTGTAAGTGATAATCCGCCGCAAAGCCTTGTCAATAAAATGGCAACCACTTTTAAAAATAAAAAAGGCGATATCAAACAAGTGCTGATAACAATGGTTACTGCTCCTGAGTTCTGGAGCAAAGATGCGCTGAGAGAGAAAACGAAGTCGCCTTTTGAGCTTGCCATGAGTAGTGTAAGAGCATTGAAGGCCGATATACAACAACCCAATCAGCTTTATACATGGATCAACAGAATGGGACAGCGGATGTATTATTACCAGGCGCCTACAGGGTTTCCTGACAAGGGGCAGTTCTGGATCAATACCGGCTCCCTTTTAAGCCGTATGAACTTTGGGCTGGCATTAGCCTCGCAACGTATTCCGGGCATCAGCTTTAACCTGCTGGCCCTTAACAATAATCATGAACCTGAAAGTACGGAAGCCGCCCTTGTTACTTACAGCAGGCTTTTTTTACCCGGAAGGGACCTTTCTAAAACTATTAAACAACTGACTCCGCTGCTCAACGACCCTCATCTGCAACAAAAGGTAGAAACCGCTGCCGGGAAAACACCTCCACCTGTAAAAGCAGGTAATACCAACCGCGTAGCCATGAAACCTGCCATGGACACAACAGCTGAAACACCGCCACTGGCGAAAAATTCAGCCTTACCTGCCAGCCAGTCTGTAAGGTATATGTTGCCCCAGGTAACCGGTATCATCATTGGCTCACCGGAATTCCAGAGAAAATAAAATTCATTGCATATGACATCGAGAAGAGCATTTTTGAAAGGCGGCGGGCTGGCATTGTTTGGCATAGGCTTCGGTGGCGTCCCCAGCTTTCTGGCCCGTGCAGCAGACAGCTTTAAACAAGCGGGGCCTTATAAGAAGAACAAGATCATCGTTTGCATTTTCCAGCGTGGCGCCATGGACGGCTTAATGGCAGTAACACCATTTACCGACACGTTTCTGAAAGAAGCACGGCCCACTTTATTTATGTCGGCAGCAAAATCGGCTTCAGGCAAGTCTTTAATAGACCTGGATGGCCGTTTTGGCCTGCATCCTTCCATGAATGCATTTGAACCACTGTTCCGTGAAAAAAGACTGGCGATAGTACATGGCATAGGTTCACCTAATAATACCCGTTCGCATTTTGATGCGCAGGACTATATGGAATCGGGCACTCCTTTCAACAAGGGAACTTCCAGCGGATGGCTTAACAGAGCCTCAGGATTATTAGGGCACGATGCTTCGCCCTTCAGGGCAGTAAGCCTTACATCGGCCATGCCACGTTCGTTTTATGGCGATAACCCGGCGCTTGCCATCAGCAATCTGCAGGATTTCTCAATACAAATGAAAGGCAATCCGCTTGCTGCCAACACTGCCGCCAAAAGTTTCGAAGATCTTTACGACCAAACCACCTCTTCGCTACTCAGCAAAACAGGCAAGGAAAGCTTTGAAGCTATTAAAATGCTGCAGAAAACCAACGTGCGTAACTATACCCCGGCTAATAACGCTATTTATCCTTCTTCAGCACTCGGAAATTCTCTGAAACAAATTGCCCAGCTTATAAAAATGGACGTGGGACTGGAAGTTGCTTTTGCAGAATCCGGAGGGTGGGATACCCATTTTAACCAGGGAACTGAAAATGGTATTTTCGCCCGTAATGTACAGGATCTGAGTGAAAGCATTACCGCTTTCTGGGCCGATTTATCGGCATACCAGGACCAGGTAACGGTTATGACGATGACGGAATTTGGCCGCACGGTTAAACAGAACGGGACTAATGGAACCGATCATGGCAGGGCTTCCTGCAACTTTATACTGGGCAACGATGTCAATGGTGGAATAGTTCATGGAAATATGAAGCCCCTTTCTGTTGACAACCTCGAAGATGGGCGTGACCTGGCTGTAACCACAGACTTTCGTGCCGTATTCAGCGAAGTGGCCGGTAAACACCTTAATATCAGCAATACATCAGGCTTGTTCCCCGACTGGAAAGGCACACCTATAGGTGTGATGCGCTCGTAATGGCGTATTTACCGGCTACAGCATTGATTCCCCCCGCTGCACCTGGAGCTCATTTCTGCCGGATAGCAGCAAATGCCTGCTCCAGGTCTATAATAAGATAGTCGGCAGCCTCCAGCCCGGTGTAAAGCCTTAACATACGATGCTCCCTGCTGCCTGCAATGAAAGCGGCACGGGGAATACCGGCACAGCGCGGAATAATGAGCGATTCATGTCCACCCCAGCTCACTGCCATAGCGATATGTTTAAGCGATTCGCAGAAACGCTCCACTTCGTCGACGCTTGCGGCCTTGATAACAAAGGTTATTAGTCCTCCTGCCCCTTTCATTTGCTGCTGTGCCAGTTCAAACTGTGGGAAAGCAGGATCCAGGGGATAGATCACCTCCTCTACCCTTTCATGCTGCTTCAGGTAGGTAAGCACCTTAAGCGCGGTTTGTGATGCCTGCTCCAGCCGCAACGGCAGCGTTCGCAGTCCACGTAGTAACAGCCATGCATTAAAAGGCTGAATACCACTTCCGATATTCATATACTCGCTATTGAAAATGCGTTCTATAACGGCGCTACTACCGCTTAATACTCCTGCGATAGTATCGCTATGACCACTTATATATTTGGTAGCAGACTGCAGTACCAGGTCTATACCCATAGCAATAGGCTGTTGGTAGAGTGGTGAACAATGGCTGTTGTCGCAGATTGTGATAATAGAACGCTGTTTTGCAAGGACGGCTATTGCTTTCAGATCCTGCAGCTCGTAGGTCCAGCTGCCAGGACTTTCGAGATAATAAAGCGTGGTAGCTTGTGTAGTTGCCTGCTGAAATTCAGCGATATCCGTTCCTTTTACATAAGTATGTGTTATACCAAACCTGGGCAGAATAACCTCAAACATTTTTTTTGCCCAGCCGTAGGCAGACCTTACACTTACAATATGATCACCTGCTTTTACATTAGCCAATACGGCAGCGAATATGGCGGCAGCGCCGCTGTTGAATACGAGGCAGTCTTCGGCCCCGTCAAGCGCCGCCAGTTTTTTGCGCAGGATCTCTACGGTGGGGTTGAGGCCGCGGCTATACAGCCAGCCGGAGTATTCATCGGCAAATGCAGCTCTCAGCTCATCAACACGTTTGAAGCCGAAATTGCTGGTTTGAACAATGGGAGGCGCCATTGCGCGGAAGTATTCGTCCCGGTCTTCTGCCAGTTCGTTTAATATATAAGAAAGTTCCATATAAGCCTGTTTTGTGTATGCTAAAATAGGCAATCCGGTTTTTCCATTACATTTGCCGCGAGCCAGGTTTCCGCTATGCGGAATTAAAAGGGAAGTCCGGTGTAATTCCGGCGCTATCCCCGTAGCTGTAAAATGTAAAAAAGAAGGTGCACCTTCTTACTGCCGAACCTGAAGCCACTGCCGGTTAGCAACCGGTGGGAAGGCGTTCTGCAGAACACGAGCCAGAAGACCTGCCAGGTTTCATTAGTACTCACTGCGCTTTCGGGTGAAAAGCGAAGAGAGGCAGCTGCACAGCCGGCTGCTATCCTCTCCTCTTTGCATTGAACGCATGCCAGTACCCTTCTGAACAGTTTAAACCAAACATGCATGAAAAAAATCGCCTGCGCTTTTGCAGCATTGGCCATTGCGCAAACAAGCTTCTCACAGGAACCCGCTTCCGGAGAGCTGAACGAAGTGATCGTTACCGCGAACAAAAGAGAACAGAAGCAGAACACCACCGGTAAGGTCATTTCTGTTATCACTAAAGAACAACTTGAAAAAAGTACCGGAAGAACAATTGCCCAGGTACTGAATGAACAGGCTGGTGTTGTTATTAACGGCGCCCTCAATAACGCCGGCACCGTACAATCTGTTTACACCCGTGGCGCCTCATCGGGCAGAACATTGATACTTATAGATGGCGTGCCCGTGAACGATCCCAGCATGATCAATAATGAATATGATCTTAATCTTTTTTCTGTTAACGACGCAGAAAGGATTGAAATATGCAAAGGTGCGCAATCGACACTTTATGGAAGCGACGCTATTGCCGGTGTCATTAACATTATTACCCAAAAGAAAAACATCAACAAACCTGTAAACCTGCAGGCATCTGCTGCGGGTGGCAACTACGGTACATTCAGAGGTAATGCGAGTGTGTATGGTAAAGCCGGTAAACTTAGCTATACTGCCCGTTATGCACGTTTACAAACCGACGGCTTTTCTGCAGCGCACGACAGCATAGGCAACCAGTCATTTGAAAATGACGGGTACAAAGGCAATTCCTCAAACGCGATGATCCAGTACCAGGCAAACAGCCATCTGCTGCTGAAAGCCTTTACCATGTACAATCAGTACAAAACAGATATCGACGCGGGCATTTTCGCTGATGAAAAAGATCATACAGTGGATAACAAAGGGCTTAATACAGGGGCCGGATTTCAATATAAAGACGACTTTATAGCGCTCACCGGCAACTACCAGTACACCCAATCACGCCGTCATGACCTTAGCACCACCGCCTCCAATGATTACCGCAGTATTGCACAGTTTGCGGAGTTATATGGTAATATGCAGCTGGGTAATGGTTTCAGCCTGCTGCAAGGTGTAGAATACAGGTACGGCTCTATGAACAGCGCTTATACCAACTTTGCCGCTCCTGCCTGGAACAGCAATTTTATGGATACCTCCATCAGCCAGGGTTCTATGTATACATCTTTCAACTACAACAGTTCACACTTTAATGTAGAACTGGGAGGCAGGTTTAATTTCCACTCCAGGTACGGAAGCAACTATACTTATACTTTTAACCCTTCGTATGCCTTTAACAGTCACTATCGTGTATTTGGCAGTATTGCTACCGGCTTTAAAGCTCCAAGCCTTTATCAGTTGTTTGATGCTTTTTCGGGTAATCGCGGACTGCGCCCTGAAAAGTCTACCAACTATGAACTGGGTGTGCAGCAGCAATATGCCGCATTCAGTCACAGGATAGCCGGCTTTTACCGGAAGATCAAAGACGGTATAGACTATAACAACATTACCTTCCAGTACTTTAATTTCCTGGAGCAAAATGTAAAAGGGTTTGAATACGAGTTAAACCTTTCAGTTACTAAAAAGCTGACATTAAACGCGAACTATACCTTCCTCTCCGGAGAAGAACATACGCAAAGCAGGGCCACAGTAAAAGACAGCACTTACAAATACCTGCTGAAACGTCCCAAACACAGTGTAAATGCCACTATTGGCTATCAGCTGCTGCCTGCATTATATGTAAGCGTCAACGGCAAATATGTAAGCAAACGCTTCGACGTAGGCGGATGGCAAGCCAATGACAAGTCTATCGGCGACTATTTTATCCTGGGAGCCTATGCCGAATACAAACTTAACAAGGCGCTGAAATTCTTTGCTGATGCGAGGAATCTCGCTAATAGAGAATTCTTTGATATACGAGGTTATAACAGCATCCCGTTCATGATTAATGCGGGTGCCACGTTTAATTTGTAAGAGAAAAAAGGGATCGGGCAGTTCAACTTCCCGGTTCCTTTTTTGTTAATCATTGATATACCTGAGCCATGGCCAAACACGAACATAAATCCTGTCCCCGTTGTCAAAAACCGTTTGAGTGCAAAGTTGGCGATATTGGCAACTGTCAGTGTAACGGCCTCAGCTTTACCGAGGAGGAGCGCAGCTTTATTGAAAACAGGTACAGCGACTGCCTCTGCCGCCAGTGCCTGCTGGAATTAAAAAACAAATCCACACTTTTCCAAGAAAAATTTCCCCGGTAGCCCCGCTTCTCTGTTGGCATTAGATAGCCTTTTACTTCCGGCCGGCCTTCTGTCCGCTTTCCTGCGATCATCTATTGCTACCGCATTCAAATCCTTCATTATTCTACCATCGGCTATCTACCAGCTATTCTCTACCTTCGCAATAATCAAACTTTTGCGGCAGCATGTCTGTAACCACCTTCATAAAAACCAATCCCCGCGTTAAAAAACTGGTTCATCGCCTCCTTATACCTAAAGGAGGGGCAAGGCCCCGTCTCTGGGTAAGAATGTTCCTGAATCCTTTTATTCATAAAAAGGGAAAAGGCGCCACTATCCGCTGGCGTACCCGCATAGATGTAGTGCCTTTCAATGCGTTTACGATGGGAACTAAAGCTGTTATTGAAGATTTTTGCACTATCAACAATGGTGTTGGCGCTGTATCTATAGGCAATCATTCGCTGGTAGGCATGAGTAATGTGATCATAGGGCCTGTAAGTATCGGCAATAATGTGATCATGGCCCAGAACATCGTAGCAAGCGGGCTTAATCATACCTACACAGATGTTACGCTGCCCATTCAGGCCCAGAATGTGACTACGGCTCCTATTGTTATTGAAGATGACTGTTGGATTGCTGCCAATGTAGTTATAACTGCCGGTGTTACCATTGGCAAACATTCCGTTATTGCGGGAGGTTCCGTTGTTACCAAAGATATCCCGCCGTTTTCAGTAGCAGCAGGTAACCCGGCTAAGGTTATTAAACAATATAATCCGCAGTCAGGAGAGTGGGAAAGAACGAAGGCATAACAGGCAGCATTTATCAGGTATCAAAAACAGAGAGCCTGCATCGTAAAAGACGCAGGCCCTTTGTTGCTATTGGTTAGAAATAGAAATCGTCGTTTGCTATCTGTTATGGTATTTGTTTGAGCTCCTTACCGGCAATATCTTCCCAGCGATAGAAGTGAAAAGTTTTATCATCGCTCATAGCTACAAAAAGACCATGTTGGAAATCTTTATTAAGCGGTATGGCCACCACTTCAGAACCATCACTTTGGGTAGCACTTACATTCACTACTTTTAAGAGCCTGTGTTCATAAGGCTTCCCAGGTGCACCCTCCCGGCTGAACACCTGGAACCTGTTGGCTCCCTGGTCGGATACCAGGATATAACCAGTGCTATCTGTAAGCTGGTAAATGGAAATACCTTCATGATCTTCCGCAAATCCTTCCCTGGCAAACAATGCCAGCTCTTCATTTCCTTTATCGGGATCGGCAAAATATTGCCTTACACCTACCTGCTCATCAGCGTAATAAATAAAGCCTAAAGACTGATCTACCGCAATAGCTTCTATTTCCTTTTTGCCACTGTATTTACCAAATTTACGAACCAGTGTCGCCTTTACCTGGCCGGCGCCGTTATCTTCCAGCAGGTATTGCCATAAATAACTGCCATCAACGGGACCCGTTTTTCTTCCTACGATAGCATAGATCTTTCCGGCCTTGTCTTTATACAAAGCAATCCCCATAAGATCACGATATTCCGGCAGGGTTTCGCCCACAAAAACATCTATTCCGCCATTGTCAACAGGTTTCATATCAGGTAATGAAAAAATGCGTAAACGATGCGTCATTCTTTCAGTAGTTACTGCTATATCAACCGGTTTACCGCCTAACTGCAAACCATAGGCAATATCTACGTTGTTAGGGCGCTTAAGTCCCTTTACCACTTTATCTCCCTGCACTTTACCCTGCAGGTTATATACATATAAACCACCATTTGCGTCCTTATCAGTTCCAATTACCAGGCTCTGCGCAGGATCGTTTGGGTTGATCCAGATAGCAGGATCATCGCTATCCATGGAAACCGGATCAGAAACATATAGGGGCTTTACAGTACTGCTATCCTGAGCAGTTCTTTTATTGCCGGATTTATTATTACAGGAAACGGCACAGACGGCCAGCACACACACTATAAATAAGTTGTTCTTCTTCATACTTTATGAATTATCCAATACTATTTCGAAAGGTCGAATTTGATACCCAGGTTAAATTTGGAACGGTAGTACTCCATTTGTGCAGTACGGTTGGAAACACCCTGGTAGTAACGCAATGGTTGATTGGTAAGGTTATTGGCTTCAGCGAACAAGCGGAGGTATTTACCTATCTTATAAGAAGCATTTGCATCGAGGAAGAACTGTTTGTCGTAGTAACGATCGGTAAAATCATCTTCACCCAGCTCGTCAAGGTAAGCGGCAGCATAGTTCCCGGAGAGCCTTGCCACAAAACGTTTGTTCTCCCATGACAGGGAAGCATTGAACATATGTGGAGCAGTACCAGGTAACGCTACATTTTCTCTCTTTTCACCATCGCCGTTATAAATACCATCGGCATTCGACTTGGTATAGGTGTAATTTACGTATACACCCAGTCCTTTAAGGACACCTGGCAGGAAGTTTAGCTGACGTTGTACGGCAACTTCAAAGCCATACATATTTACATTGTCGCCATTCTGGCTTTGTTTGTATTTCCAGTTCTCACCCGCAGGAATAGGATTGGTTACTCCGGGATAATCGGCAGCGAAGTTTTCGGTAGTATATTGTTTGTTGCTGTATACATAAATGAAGTCACGGATATTCTTATAGAATACACCACCTGAGATCAGGCCTACCGATTTAAAGTAATATTCACCCATTACATCGAAGTTCCAGGCATAAGAAGCTTTCAGCTTTGAGTTGCCGGCATCGATAGCCTGGTCATCGGCGAGAATACTTACATACGGCGCAATAGCATAATAGTTAGGGCGCGCCAGGGAGGTAGTAGCGGCTGCACGTAATACAAAATCCTGGTTTACATTATACTTGAAAGCCAGGCTGGGCAATACGTTCAGATAGCTGTTCTTTACATCGCGCTGACCTTTCAGATCTTCTTCATCTTCTACGATATTACCTTTATAATCGGTGTTGGTATTCTCTAAACGGACACCAGCGATCATACTCAGTTTGGAACTCAGATCCTGGTCCCAGCGAACATAACCTGCTGTAATGGTTTCTTTGGCTTTGTAGTTGATTGTGATATACTCAGAAGGTACAGCCTCCCCTTTCATTAACAAGGGATTGGTAAAATCAAGAGAACCCAGGAATTGTTTGGAGACAAAAGTGCCTGGAATATATTTGGAACCGGCCTGAAATTTATCCCCTTCCCAGTTTACAGTAGCCATATCAGCAAGCTTACCAAAAGGAGTAACTGGTGAATATTCAAAGAAATTGTTTTCTCTCTTTTTATCCTTTACCCGCAAACGGGCGCCAGCCCTTAAACGGCCTTTCTGCCCACTTACAACACTAAAGGGAAAACGGAAGTTTAATTTAGCGCCAAACTCTCCCTCCTTTGTAAAACCATATTGCTCGCTTAAAGCGTTCATTCCAAAAGCAGACAATGGCACTGCTGCCGGCGTCGATACCAGTGGAAAAGCCGGGTCAGATAAGTCTTCTGTCAAAACCTGGCTTTTGGCTTCATATTCGATATAACGTTCATGAGGACGCTTTTCACTGGCTGTAGAATAACTGGCAGCCCAATCCATTGCTATAGCATTACCAAGCAAATGATCTCCACGTAGTGAGTAGTTCTGCACACGCTGCGTTTCGAGCCGCGCGTTATCACTTCTTCCAAAATCAGCGCCACCCTTGGTTTGTCGCCTGATAGCTCCTTTATATCCCGTAATATTGTTATTCGCATCAAGAACTGTCTCTATCTTACGTGTACGCACACGATAACGGTTTTCCCAGTCGTCACGCCAGTTATACATCGCATTAAAAGCAATACTGTTTTTGTCGTTAATTTTATAATCGAAAGCGGCAGACCCACTTCTTCTTACACGTTTTACATCATACTTCCTGATATCCTGCTCGCTCATATACACATGACCGGCTTTGTCTTTCGACCATACACCTTCGACGTTATCGGAACCAAAATCGTTGCTGTTATAAGAGGCACTCAACACCATTCCCAACTTATTATTAAAGAAGCGGTTACCCACAACCAGTGCACCGGTATAGATAGGTTTTTCCCTGATGGGGCTGTAACCACCGGCTAAAGTACCGGAAACACGCAGTCCGCCCGGGGCAGCACGTGTTACCAGGTTTACCGATCCGCCAATGGCATCGGCATCCATATCGGAAGTAAGTGTTTTATTTACTTCTATCGTCTGGATCATATCGGAAGGGATGAGATCCATTTGCACTCTTCTGTTGTCGCCTTCAGCTGAAGGGATACGATCGCCGTTTAATGTAACTGAGTTTAACTCAGGAGCGAGACCGCGGATAATGATATTACGCGCCTCTCCCTGGTCGTTTTGCATCGTAATACCGGGGATACGCTTAATGGCATCTCCGATATTAGCATCCGGGAAGCGGCCAACCTGGTCGGCAGAAACAATATTGGTGATATTGGGGTTGCTCTTCTGACGGTTCAGAGCCTTTGCCTGTCCGCGCAAGCGATCGCTTAATACAACCACTTCTTTGCCGGCAACAGCCCCATCTTCTAAAAGCAGCCTTACCGACGCTGCCTTGCCGGGAGCTACAGTTACGGGGTAGCTGCCGTTTTTAAACCCTATATAATTTACCTCGAGTGTATATTTCCCCTGGGGAACATTCAGAAACTCGAACTTGCCATGCTCATCGGAAATAGTATACCGATTGCCAGGCTTAAGACGGATAGTAGCACCCGGCAACGACAGCTTTTGCTGTTCATCGGCCACCGTACCCGTTACCAGCCCGTTTTGCGCAAACCCTATCAGGGATATGCAACAGAGCAGAAAAATACCGATCACTTTTTTCATCTGTATGCTTTTAGTTTTAAGGTCAGGCGGAACTTTTGATGTTCCTTTCCCATTGGTTTGAGGACCGCACAAAATTGAAAGAAGCAATCACGGAAAGCTATTTTCAGGGGAGAGCAAAAAGTAAACAAGCAGCTTACGCAGGTAAACAATCGGAAAACAAAGGAAACAAAATAGTCGTATTTAATTGAAAATCAGCACTATTAAAGATAACAAATACGCCATTACCAAATTGTTAACGTAACATTTCCGATCCCCCTTTCAACCACAAGCATGCTATTCTCCAACTACCATCCAACCGCCTCATCTACAGGCCCTGAATAAAAGCATTCAGATTTTCTTCGCGGGGCATATTAATTTTCTTGCGCAGACGGTATCGCGCCACCTTAAGACTATCGGGAGATATTCCCAGCAGGGTGGAAATATCAGTTGGAGACAAATTCATTTTAATAAGCGAAACCAGCTTCAAATCGTTCGACGTAAGATTGTCGGCATATTTTTTCAGGTTGTTGAGAAAACTCTGGTGAACCTGCTCGAATACCCCTCTGAATTCCCCCCAATACTGATCGTGATTGAAATTCTGGTTGATCTGATGGATCAATTGCTGGAGCTGCTTTTTTTGATCACGTTTATCCTCTTTCACCAAACCTTCCAGCCTTTCGCGTAATTCTTCCAGAAGCTGGTTCTTTTGTATAATATGAAGGGTATATGTAGACAATTCTCTGGCCCGCAGGTCAAGATCCTGCTTCAGGTTATTTTCCTGCAGCTCTTTATTGCGTAAATCGGCTTCCATGAGCGCCTTTTGCGACTCAAACCTTTGCAGATTCTGCATCTGAAGCGCCTTTTCATTCCGTATTTTCAGGCGTTGCCGGCTAATCACCAATAGCCCCACCACAACCAGCAGCACTACTACTATAATGCCTGCAATACTCAGGATAACCGTATTCCTGTGTCCCAGCCGCAACCGCTCGATCTCGGCATTCTTTTTCCCTGTTTCGCTCATCACCTGCAGGAACGCTACCTGCTTGCTGTTCTCTATGGAATAAATATCCGACAGTTTCGCACGGCTCAACTCCAGGTAATAAAAAGCACTATCATTATGCCCTAATAAATTCCAGGCCTTGGCCAGATCACGGTAGGCGGAACTCTGCTGATAAGGATCATTAGCCTCCAGTGATAACTGAAGCGCTTTGCCCGACTGCACAAGGCTTTCACTGTAATGGCCGGTTTTCCGGAGAATGTCTCCCAGGTTGTTCTCCACTTCAATAATGGCCAGTTTATTATTCAATTGCTGGTGCAGTTCCAGCGCCCTGTTGAAGTAATGGCGGGCAGAATCGAAACGCCCGAGGTCTTCAAATATACTGCCCAGGTTTTCATTGATCTTTGCCAGCCCCGATTTATTACCCGTAACCTCATAGTGATAAAACGCCTGCCGCTGAAAATAAAATGCACTGTCGTACATCTGCCGTTTCTCATACAGATGGCCTATCCGGCCATATGTATCGCCCAAACCATTCTGATTCTGAAAACGGCTATATATTGCCAGCGCTTTATCGTACTGCGGGCGTGCCAGGGGTTCCTGTTTATTGTGATAATAAAGGCTTCCCAGGTCGTTGTAGTTGGCAGCCAGCAACTCGTCCTGCCCTTCTTTTGCAAACGCTTCGGACGCCTGAAGATGAAAGTCCAGCGATTGCGCATAATGCCCAAAATAATAGCTGATAACCCCCATCTGGCGTAAGCATCTGGCGGCAACCACGCGCTCTTTTTCGTCCTGCGCCTTATTGTAAATTTCCCGCAGCAGCATGAAAGCTGTATCAGGCGATTCTTTGCTTAAACTGATGGCTTTCTCCAGTTCGTTTTTAAGCAGGTGCTGGGCATTAGCAGGTAAAATATTCCCCACTAATATGATTATTCCCACTACGGTATAGAGGCAGTTTTTAAAAAAAGAACGGCACCACATGCCTGCAAAGAAAATATATCAATGTTACGGAATAGTTAAGCCTCTGTTGCTGGTACAATTACGCAGTTTTTAGTACGTTTGTACAAACCCCCTTTATGTCGTTTAACTTTGACCAGTTAATAACTATCACTTTTACACTTTTTGCCGTGATAGACATCGTTGGCTCCGTTCCCCTATTAATTTCACTGAAAGATAAAATGGGGGGACTCCGGGCAACACAAGCTACCCTGGTCTCGGGTTTTCTGATGCTGGCGTTTCTTTTTGTGGGCCAGGAATTTCTTAAAATACTGGGGCTCGATATCCGCTCTTTTGCCGTTGGCGGCTCTATTGTCATTTTCCTGTTAGGACTTGAAATGGTACTGGGCCACGAGATCTTTAAGGCTGACGCCAATGCGCAGTCAGGTACAGTAGTTCCTGTAGCATTTCCCATTATTGCAGGTAGTGGTACACTTACAACCATCATGTCGTTAAAAGCCAATTTTGAGGAGACTTATATCCTTGCAGGCATCTTTATTAACCTTATTATCGTATATATCGTACTTAAATCACTTGTTTGGATCAAAAAAGTATTAGGTGAAAACGGACTCACAGCGGTCCGCAAGTTTTTTGGTGTAATACTGTTAGCCATAGCCGTAAAAATCTTTGGCAGCAACCTTTCCGCCTTTGGCAAATAAGGAAGCTAATTGCAGATTTATTCCATTTTAATTTTATCTATATGTTTATTTAAGGTTCGAAGGTATTTTTAGTACGCTATCATGTATATTTTTGTCACATACTAATTCACATCTCCTATGGCCCTCAGTGAAAATGCGATATTGCCTAAGTTGTTCATTATTGAGGACGACCCGTCTATTCAGATGGTGTTGAGTAAGTTTTTGTCAAAAACTTTTGAACTCAACGTATTTGGTAGCGCAATGAATGCATTGGCTTATTTACAGGAAGGGAACATCCCTGATATTATTATATCAGACCTGCATATCCCTGGTTTAAGCGGAATGGAACTATTGAAGCAGCTGAAATCAAGCGGTATTTTTAATTCAGTACCGGTTGTTATTTTATCGGGTGAAGAAAACAGCGAAACACGTATCCTCTGCCTGGAAGCAGGTGCAGATGATTTTATAGTGAAGCCATTTAGTCCACGTGAACTTGAAGTAAGACTAAAGATGATCCTTAAACGTCACGGAAAAGTACTGGCCAACTAACCAGCGATTGACATACTTAGAGATTTTGATATATGAGTAACCCCCAGCAGGAAACACCTGGCGCTATAATAGCTGTAATTAATGCTTCTGAAGCTGTATCAACCCGGCTTGACTCACTGGATTTCGACGATTCCGTACTCGTTTATTTTAAGAACGAAACAGAATTTATATCCAAATGGGAAAAGCAGCTGTTCGATGTATCCTGCATTATATCAGAAGCAGAGGTAATGGCACCTGCAGGTATCTCTTTTGCAACCATCCTTCAACAGAAGAAATTCCCCCGCGTTCCTTTTTTTATTATCTGTGATCATTCAAACGAAAACCTGGCCGTACTTGCATTGAGATCGGGGGTATCAGACATATTTACCCGTCCTTTCGATTCAGAAGCATTACAAACACGTGTTCTCTTCTTTAAAAAATACGGCCACCTGCTGCCCGGAAAAGTGAATGAGCTGCGGTCTGAAAAATATAAAACGCCAACAGTAAAGCGGATCTTCGACCTTGTATTTTCAAGCCTTGCTTTATTGTGCCTGTCACCGGTTTTTCTGATTGTATATATAGCGCTTAAACTGGAATCAAAAGGACCTGCCTTCTACTATTCTTATCGTGTGGGTACCGGCTACAATGTATTTAAATTTTACAAGTTCAGGTCTATGTATGTCAATGCCGACAAACGTCTGAAAGATCTGCAACATTTGAACCAGTATAACGCTGCCGCCAAAACAACTGAGTCCGGAACTGCAAATAGTCCGCTTTGCGCAGATTGCGCCAAAGCCGGTACCAAATGCCAATTTCTCATTTATGCCGATAACAATACCTGGTGTGAAAAACAATATATCTCTTCCCGTAAAAAGGAAAGCGGCTCTGCATTCTTCAAACTAAAAGACGACCCCCGTATTACCAAAGTAGGCAAGATTTTGCGCAATACCAGTATCGACGAACTTCCCCAGCTATGGAATGTATTCATCGGCGACATGAGTATTGTAGGCAACCGTCCGTTACCTCTTTATGAGGCTGAAAAACTCACTACCGACAAATATGCTCTTCGTTTTCTTGCTCCTGCAGGCATCACCGGCCTCTGGCAGGTTGAAAAAAGAGGCAAAGGAGAAATGTCGGAAGAGGAACGCCTTATGCTCGATAACACTTACGCGCAAAATCACAGCTTCACCAGTGACATTAAACTTATACTGAAAACAATACCTGCGCTCTTCCAGAAAGAGAATGTGTAGGAACAGATATTTTTTATTGCTTTACTTTCTTTTCGCCTTTTCCCATGCAGCACTCTGCTTGCCGCCTATGAACCGATTAATGCCAGCCAGCACAGCATAGTTCATCATGCAGAAATAATAGGGAACGAAAAGTAATTTCACCTTGATCTTACGCTGTTCCATTAACCAACCAGCCAGGGCAGCACCGTAAAAAGCCACCTGGCCTGCCAGCAACAATTGATATAACCAGCCACCGCCTCGTATTACGATAACTATATTCAAGAGCAATACCAATATCATCAGAAAAGGCACCACCGTCCAGCGTAAAACCCTGTGGCTTACATACTGAAACGACAATACCGGTTGCCTGAAAGGCAACAGTAGCGGCGCCAGCCAGCAAATAGACTGTATACCTCCCGCAGCTATGCGCACTTTACGTTTAAGTTCCTCGCCAACATTAGCAGAGCTATTTTCCAAAGCATAAGCCTCGGGCTCATACACAATACGATACCCCTTCTGCGCTATCAGCATGGAGATCATGAAATCATCCAGGATACTATTTGCCGACACGGGCTGGTACAAACTTGTACGTACGCTGAATAGCTCACCCGCAGCACCTACAACAGAATACAGCTCAGAGTCCCAGCGCTTTAAAGCCGATTCATATTTCCAGTAAAAACCTTCGCCTGCCGTTGCATCAGAAACTGCATCAACATTCACTCTTTTCTCACCTGCCACAGCTCCTACCTTAGCATCGGCATAATGACGGCATATCAGCTTTACCGCTTGCTTGTTTAATACCGTATTGGCATCGGTAAACACAACTATTTCGGATGTAACTTCCCTCATAGCCCGATGCACCGCCGCAATTTTACCGCTCCTGCCGGGCTGGTGCAACAGCTTTACCACAGGATAACGGGCAATAATACCGGGTGTGGCATCTGAAGAGCCATCTGTTACAAACAGGTAACTAATTTTGTCTGCGGGATAATCGAGCGCCAGCGTGTTCAGGATCTTATCCTCAATACAATCAGCTTCATTATAGGCAGCAACAATCACTGTGACCGTAGGCCATTCATATGATAGCTTGTTTAAAGCATCACTCCGTTTGCCCTTTAGCGCTACACGTATCTTAACGAGCAGGTACAATAAAATACCGTAACCGAAAAAGGCGTAAAAAACGATAAACAATGCTATCCAGAATATATATACCATAAATATTAACTACTTGATACGATAACCTAAATTCCTGCTCTCGGTGCCGTTGGTAAAATTCCACCATATAGCCCTGAAGAGCACACCAATAAACTTTGCATTTCCCTCTTTTATATACCTTATAATATTACGGGGCGCTACCACAGACAGAAAGTAGATCCAGAATACCATCTTTTTAAAAGCAGGCGCATTACGCCTGATGAAAAGGATCCTGTTACGGTTCATGAAAAACTCCTTCAAAGCGCTGCCTGCACCTACCGATATCGATTCTTTATGATAGATCAGTGCCGCCATTTGCACCCATGCAGTATAACCTGCGCGGCGGATATGCGCCCCCCAGTCCACCTCTTCGTAATAAAGGAAAAAATGCTCCGCCATAGTACCTGCTTTTTCTATGGCAGCACGGCGCACCATCATGGCTGCCCCGTGACAAAAGCCGGTAATACCTGTAACATGATCATACTGGCCGTTATCCTGCTCAAACTGGCCAATACAGCTATTCCGGCCTGTATAATAGTTCATTTCCGTAAATCCTGCATATTGCAAAAGCCCCGGCTGTTGAAAGTAATGAATGCGTGGCGAAACCATCCCCACTTCATCATGCTCATCCAGTGTTTGCACCAGCGTTGCTACCAGGCCTTCAGTAAACTCCGTATCGTTATTTACAAAAAACAGGTAGTCGCCGGTAGCTTCCGTCACCCCCAGGTTGTTGCCGCCCGCAAATCCCAGGTTTTTCTCCGAGCGTATGAATTTAACACCAGGATATTTTTCTTTCCATCCGGGTACCGGGTTCACCTCGCTGGCATTATCAACCACAATGATCTCGATATTGGGATACGAATTGGTACGAAAAACAGACGCCAGAAGTGCTTCTGTTACGTAATTGTGATTAAAATTTACTGAAATAATGGAAACAGAACGCATAGAAGGGCACTTGCTGCTAATAATAGATTTACTTTGACGGGTGAAAATATTCAAACTTGAGCAGAAAGAAGCCCATACAGGAACAAATTTTTGACATCAAACAGTTAAGCGAAAGCCAGCTGAAAGTTGAAGAGAAGCTGAATGAGCTTATTGAACTGCTCGGTAATACTGAACTTGACAGTGAGAATATAAAACAGATCCGCCAGAAGTTTAACGAAGCTGCGGATAAAGCCGGTACTGCCAGTTCACTGGCAGCTTTCCAGGAACTTGATGCCGATAGTTTGTCGAGAGATCAGATGCTGGATAATTTAAGTATTCTTCTGGCCAATAATACGATCGATAGTAAACAGTCGAAGCTGCACCTGCGAAATATCACCATCAGGAAAGTACTATTATTCCTGATTGGCCTGGTAATGGTAGTGTTGGGAATGGGAATGATCATCATGCCCGCACCACCATATTTCGAGATGTTCACCATCTTTTATTTCACAACCGACGACGGCGTGACTCTAATGGATCTGATAGCGTTGCTGGTAGTTTTGTGTGGTGTATATCTGATGGTAACAACGTTCAAAAGAAATAAAAAATGACAGCCATACCCGAGAAAAAGATCCTGATCGTTGATGACAACGAACTCTTCTTAAGGCTGCTGGAAAAGTTTTTCAGAGGAGCCGGGTATAAGTGCATTCTGTCGAATTCAGTAGAACATGCCTTTACTTCGCTTCAGCTGGAAATGCCGGATATTATATTATCTGATTACGAAATGCCCGGCAGCAACGGATTCGATTTTCGCCAGCAATTACTGGCGCATAAAAAGTACAGGCATATTCCTTTCGTATTTCTTACCGCACATACCAATGACAAGATGGTACTGGAAGGGCTGGGAATGCAGGCGGTAGACTTCATCGATAAACAAACGCCTTTCCCTGTTATTGTATCGAAGCTCGACAATATCATCCATACTGTTCAGCAGACGCAGGAACTGAATACAGAAGAACTGAAAAAAGCGGCAAGCGCCCTGAATATAAAGTCGGCACCTTCGGCGCCACCAGAGCTGCAGGGCTTCGGTGTTAATTTTATTTATAAGCCGTACCGCGATTATCCGGGCGGTGATTTCATAGACTTCGTTAAAGCCGATGAACGCTACACCTTTGTAGTACTTGGCGATGTTATGGGCAAAAAATGGCAGGCATGGTTCTTTAGTTTCGGCTTTCTTAGCTATGTGCGCTCTGCCATCCGTATCTGTGTACTTGATCATGAGTATTCTCCGGCACGTATCCTTCAAAAAATAAACACGGTAATTTGTTATGACGAGGTATTACAGAATGTACTCTCCAGCCTCTCAATGCTTATGATAGACTGTACTACAGGTCAGATCACTTATGCAGGAGCAGGCGACCTGCCGCCATTGTATTATAGCAGCCGGGAGCAAAAGATAATACAACTTACCTCATCCGGTTTGCTGATGGGATTGAAACAGGACGGGAATTATGAAGACCAGGTACTTGATATGCAGCCCAACGATAAATTACTGCTTTTCTCAGATGGCATGACCGACTTTACGGATGAAACCGGCAAGCACAACAACTATGAACTGTTCGTAGAAAAAATGGGCTCTTTCCTGGGCAACAGCAAATCTTTTAAAGCCTTGTCCGATGATCTGTTTGCGTATTTTGCGAACTTAGCGCCTGTAGACGATTGCAGTATGATTTTTTTTCAAAAAACAACCACATAATATGATCTTATCATCAGAAGAAAGAAACGGTTACCTGCTGGCAACCATTGAACTGGCCGAGGCCAGCCTCGATAAGGCCGATGCCTTTAGAGACGAGGTAAGCCAGTTGCTCGACGCCGGGCATAAGCGTGTAGTCATCAGCTTTGAGAAAGTAACGTATATCGACAGTTCTTTCCTGGGCGCCCTGGTAGCAAGCCTGAAGTATGCTATTTCAAAACAGGCAGATATTTCGCTTGTTTCACTTCAAAAAGATATCTATAACCTGATGCACCTGATTAGAATAGACAAGGTGTTTTCTATTTATAACAATATTGATGAAGCCGTGCTAAAAAGTGAAAAATAGTGGCTGAACAACCATTACATACTATTCAGTTCAAGCTAACAAGAACTGATCGGGTTGCCCCATTGCTGGACGAGGTTATTAAGACTGTTGCCCCCCTTTTAGACGTTCCCGCAGCAAGGCAGGAAGAGGTGATTTTTAAGAGTAAGGTTGTAATATCTGAGCTGTTGACGAACACCATCAAACATACCCATCAGAAGACCACATTGCTGGAAGCCGTTATTTACAGCAACAAACTTTGCTTTGTAAGGCGCGACTATTGCGCTCCGCTGCATTTTCCTGCGTCCCCGCACCGCGAGGCCCTTTCCTGGCCCCTTCCCCCAAACCGAACAGGTGAAAAGATCGTTGTTTATGAAGATGACCTTAACGCGCTCTGGCTCACCATTACGCCAACCGGCGCTGAATTTACTGTAACCCCCAAACCCACAGAAGACTGCAACATCAATAGTCTCCATGAACACTTTGGGCTACTGCTGATAACGTTGTCGAGCGACCGGTTTCATTACGAGTATAACCCTCAAACGGCTGAAAACTTATTTGACGTCTGCATTTATCTTTAGACAGAGCTGCTTAAATAAATATTATAATGCCATATCATTCATCATTCACCACTTAATCCTGCTATTTTTACAACTAAATCGAAACATATTATAATCCCACTAATATGAAGCAGGATAAAATCTATTTAGTTGTTGCTACCGATAACTTTTATGCCATATTGCTGGCAGCACTTCTGAAATCAATAGAAGAGAACCATCATACTCCTGAACATATTGAACTGTATATTATCGACGACGGCGTATCTCCTGCCAACAAGCAGCGTATAGAAGCACAATCCGATCGTTCGAAAACAACCCTTCACTGGTTTAAAAGCAATGAGGTAGTTCCCGCCGATGTGAAAATGCCGCTCGACTCATCCTCATTCCCGCTTACCTCGTATATGAGATTGTTCTCTCCTTATATGATGCCGCCGGAAGCAGAGAAGCTGATTTATCTCGACGTGGATATGATTGCACAGGAAGACATCTCCAAACTCTGGCAGGTATCACTGGACGGGCATATTTTCGCTGCTGTAAGAGATATCGCAGAAATAGTAAGCTGTCCGTGGGGTGGCGTTCCTAACTGGAAAGAACTGGGTATGGACCCTGACACAGGTTACTTTAACGCAGGCCTCATGATCATGGATACCAAACGCTGGAAAGAAGAACGTATTGGGGAACAGGTTATCCAGATCATTCACGATAACATAAAACATGTAAACCTCGTAGACCAGTACGGATTAAATATTGTACTGGCCAACAGGTGGCTGGAGCTCGATAGGCGCTGGAATGTATTCGCCGTTAAAAATGTACCTGATCCGTTTATTATTCATTACCTGGATATTAAGCCCATTTTTAAATCATACAATTCAACCCCTGCCTACCAGGAGATCTTTTACAAATACCTTCGCCTCACCGCATGGAAAAACCATAAGCCGGTTAGCGACTACAGACGTCTCGCCAGAAAAGCCTACAACAAAACCAAAAAGAAGATCCTTAGCTTCTTTAAACGTTAATATCCCTGCATATGCCCCGATATCAAGGAATCTCTTTGCTCATAACCCATTATAACCGCAGCCATTCGCTGGAGAGACTGCTGACAAAGATGGCAGAACTGGATATGCAGTTTGAAGCCATCGTGGTTTCGGACGACGGCAGCAAACCTGAACACCTGGATTACGTTCGGGAACTGGCTACGCGCTACTTTTTTAAACTGGTGACCACACCGCAGAACAGGGGACTTGGCAACAATATCAACAAAGGTCAGGACGCAATTACGACTCCCTATACGCTTTATATCCAGGAAGACTTTATACCGCTGCCCGCCTTTACAGAAAGGTTACAGCAGGGTTTCTCTTTTATGGAAGCCGACAAAAGCATAGATCTTGTAAGATTCTATGGCTATTTTCCACCGCTGGTGCGCCCCTATAAAGATGGCTTCTCTGAAATGTATTTCACCTTGAATCCATTCTCAAAGGGTGGTTATGCGAAGTTTTATGCATACAGTGACCATCCGCACCTCAAAAGGAGCAGTTTTCCTGAAAAGTTCGGACGGTACAGAGAAGGTATCAAAGCAGAAAGAACCGAATACCGTATGATGATCTCATTTCTGCAACATAAAGGCAAAGGCCTTTTCTATAACGACTTTCAAGGCCTGCTGGAGCAATACAATCCTACCGATGAACCAAGCACCATCCGTCGCGGTTACTGGCGCAATACGGGGAATTGGGCAGTGAGCTTTACGCGCGAAGTTTACCGGCATGTAAGATTTCATTTCGATTACTTGTTCAGTTAAATTATTTAAATCATTATTATGTCGCTGTTTCGTTTACCAGGCTGGATCCATCAACATTTATATCCCGGCAGAACGTATGAGAACCTTTCGGAACAGGAAATCCTGGATCTGAAACAACGGCTCTCCGGCTTTGGGCACAACAGCCCGGATGTATCGGTAATGATTCCTGCCTGGAACGAACAAGACAATATTTTCAGAGCCCTTTCTTCGCTTGCATCGAACCAGACAAAATACAAGGTTGAAATTGTAGTCATCAATAATAACTCTACTGATGCCACACAGGAGTTGCTTGACAAGCTCGGAGTAGTTAGCTATTTTCAGCCGGAACAAGGCATTACACATGCCCGCCAGATGGGACTGAATAAAGCAAAAGGGAAATATCATTTATGTGCCGATTCTGATACGCTTTATCCTCCGCATTGGATAGACACTATGGTAGCACCGCTTACCCGCGATAATGGCGTTGTTGGCGTTTATGGGAGATACGGTTTTATACCCTCCCCGGGCGAAGGGCGCTTTCTCTTTTTCTTTTATGAGAAACTAACCGGATTACTCATTCGCCTGAGGAAGAAGAACCAGGAGTTTGTAAATGTACTTGGTTTTAATATGGGCTTTATCACTGCTAATGGACGTAACGGAAGCGGCTTCGCGGTAGTGCAGGCCCGCAAATTCGATAACGCCCGCGGCGAGGATTATGTAGAGGAATCGGAAGACGGCCGTATGGCGGTAAGTTTGATGAAACAAGGCCAACTGAAGCTGGTAACCGATAACAAAGCAAGAGTATTCACTTCTTCAAGACGCATTACCAGCGAGGGTGGTCTCTTAAAATCCTTTTCAGCAAAAGCCAAACTTCATATGAACAGGATGTCGGAATATTTAAGGTCGCGCAAGTCCTGATCTTTTACAGTTAATACTATCTTCATATTTATAAGTACCTATCGTATCCATGTTAAGGTCCATTATCATAAAAATAATCAGCATTTACGTCCGTCTCCGGTTCGGTTATATACCGCCGGAAATGCGCTATTTCTACTATGATACCTATTATTGCAACATCGTACAGTGGAAGTACTTTTTCCGCGACTACATTATAAAAAAGCCTTACAAGGAAATAGCATTCGACGGAGAATTTGCCCCGGAGCTGCAATTTGCGCTACCTTTTGCCTACTGGCACTATAAAAACGGTACCCTTAAAAAAACAAAAGCCTCCAGGTTCACCAACGAGCTTTATTTCTTCTCCCCCGATCACGAAGAGGCATTTGATATACGCACCAACGAAGGCAATTACAACTTTGAAACACCGCGTATTCTCTACAGCCATAATTACGATATGAAAAAATGGCTGCCGGTACCGCTGAAAGAAACTTACCAGAACGATATCTATGTTTTCGATAAGCCTATTCTGGTTATCGCCAACAGGTATAATATGGAATGGGATGGTCCGCCTATCAGCTTTTACAGCCTCGACATTTTATCTTATATGATTTCAAGGCTTAAAAACGATTATACCATTATCTATAATCGTCCGCGCCCGAAAGATATTACCGGCGACAACAGCGCTATTTACGATCTGAATGAATTTGAATGGCTGCAGAACGAGCATCCTGATGTCATCCTGATGGAAGATCTGTGGAAGGAAAACAGGGCAAAAGCCAAGACTTTCAATCACCTTCAACTGATGGTATATGCCAATACTTCCCATTTCCTGTCTACGCACGGAGGTACCTCCTGCCTGGCCAGTTATTTCGGAGGTAAAAATCTTATTCTATCAAAGAGAGGGCCTGAAGCCTACTTCGGATGTTACCAAAAACTATATCCTAAACTTTCAGGCGCTACCATATTCCACGCTAAAACAGACGAGGAAGTAAAAGCGTTAGTAGAAAAGCATTTCGTAATTAATCATTAAGATGCCTTTTATGAAGCTGGCAAACAACTATTGGATTAAGTCGGGCCTGATTAATCTTCTTCAGAATTTCTCAGGCGTATTTTTTGGCTTCGCCAGCTTCTGGGTATTGGTGAGAGTGCTTAGTCCTGAGCATTATGGAGCATGGACCTTGTTTCTGTCAACGGTCACCATTATGGAGATGATCCGCAATGGTCTCATTCAGAATGCGCTGATCAAGTTTATGGCTGCTGCCAGCTCTGAAGAGCAAAAGCAGATACTGACAGCTTCTTTCAGCATCACCGGCATCGTCACTTTTATTTGTATCGCCGCCTGTGTTGGTTGTGCCCGCTGGTTAAGTCATATCTGGAAAACACCGGAACTGGAAACGATGTTTTACCTGTATAGCTTTTCCTTTCTTGCATCGGCGGTACTTACCCAGTTTAACTGTATAGAACAGGCGCATCTCCAGTTTAAAGGCGTATTTGTAACAAACGTATTACGGCAGCTGATCTTCTTCAGCTATATATTGGTATGTATCGTTTTTAAGATCCCCGCCCGGCTTATCTGGCTGGTGTATATGCAAATGATCTCCATAGTTGTTGTAACCATCATTTCCTGGTTCTACGTGAAGCCCTATCTGCATTTCTCAAAAACATTCTCTAAAGAGTGGGGAAAAAAGCTGCTGAACTATGGTAAATATGCATTCGGAACATCGGTAAGCTCTATCCTTTCAGGTACGCTCGATCAAATGATGCTGGGCGCCATGCTGTCACCCGCAGCATCAGGCGCATTCAATATTGCAGTGCGGTTGATCAACCTTATTGATATTCCAACAAATGCTATGGCAACCATTGTATTTCCACAAAGCTCACGCAGGAATGATGCAGATGGCGCCCATGCCGTGAAATATCTTTATGAACGCTCGGTAGGCGCTATTATAGCAATACTGGTACCAGGGATCATATTCGTATTCTTATTCTCCGACCTTGTAATACATATTATTGCAGGATCACGCTACGAAAAATCAATACCATTGCTGCGGGTGGCATTGCTTTATGCCATCTTCATCCCCTACGGAAGACAAGCCGGAACAATACTGGATTCGATAGGCAAAACAAAGATCACCTTTATCATGGTAGTGATCACTGCCTCGCTGAATATAGGCCTCAACTATCTGTTCATTAATTCCCTGGGTGTCATGGGAGCAGCATGGGCCACGCTCTGCTCCAACATTGTAGGTTTTATAATGGCGCAATACGTTTTGCATAAAGCGCTGCAAACAAGTATTATCAATCCATGGCTTTATGCATGGCAGTTTTATGTTCAGTTTTTCAACACTTATATTACAAGAAAGATCAAGAAATGACAGGAGTAAGTTTTAAAGGCCGCCTGGGCAACCAGTTGTTCCAGTTTTATTTTCTTCGTTACCTGAAAGACAATAACAGGAAGGGCTTTTATTTCTTTCCCAATCCGCATCATGCCAAACATCTGCCCAGGTATTTCAATCTGGGCTGGTATTATAACCTCACGCTGGGTTCCAGGTTGTATTCGGTTGCCATGCGTGTACTGCCTAAGCTCATCACCTTCAAAGATCTGTGGTTTTATAACTTTTCTGGCCCCAGGCCGGTAAAGGCAGAAAACCGTACTATTATCAATGGGTATTTTCAGTCCGACTGGTATATCAAACACCTGGCAAAACCTTTTCCCATTAGTATCAAAAAGAAATATGTGAGGGAGTTCAACCAACAGTTTGGTTCTATCTTTCAGCAGGAAAAGACCATAGCCGTACACATCAGGCTTACCGACTATAAAAACTTCTACAGCCGCGATCTTTCCTTGCCAATAGAATACTTCCAGCGGCAACTAGGCAGCATTCCTGAGCTCGATACTTATAAAGTCTTTTTCGTAAGCGACGATATTGAATATGTGAAAAGCATATTTCACACCAGGCCAAACTATATCTTCTCTTCGAATAACGAGATAACCGATTTCCAGATCATTCACAATGCAGACATCGCCATTATTTCTAACAGTTCCTTTGCGTGGTGGGCCGCTTATCTCAGTCCCAAAAAGCAGCAGGTAATAGCTCCTAAATACTGGTTAGGCTTTCATTCCAAAGTGGAATTTCCCAAGGGTATTATGACCAGCAAATTCACCTGGGCCAACGTACTCTAATTTAAAATCTGCCGTCTGCCAACATCTGCCGCGTGAAATCCTCTGCACCTTTCCGCGTAATATGTATTTCGTTGTAAAAGAACTTCGGATCGTGGCCGTATAAATCGCCGTAGTTATAGTAATCAACGCCTTTCGCCTTCATCATACTTGTGAAGGCCGCAATGTTCTTCTTATAGGCGCTGTCGATAATGATATCTGCTACAGGAGCTGTAAACAATATGAGCTTTATTTTATGCTCATCGCATAAGGAGATGATCTGGTTAAGAAATTTATATTTCCCATTCAGATCAAAAGTGAGATCACGCAGTTTTTCCGGCCCTTTATAATTCACCTCGGGATAGAAATAGTCTCCGTACTGATCAAAATCTGTTGGTAACAGATGAAACTGGTCGATCAATACCTCATGTGCTCCCCAGAGTGTATTATACTTGGCATAACGGTAAAAAGGGATATAACGGAAGGCATACCATTCGGGACCAAACTGTTTGAAGTGGTTAAATATTGCAGAATCTTTCAGGTAAGGCAGAAATTTGGGGATAGCAAAATCAAAGATATCCTCGGTATTGGAAGAGAAAGGATCAATTTGCAGGAACAGCTTATCGATAGTGTTGCCATTCTTCAGAAACAGCTTCAGCATAATATACTGGTCAGGAATAGAACTGCCATCGACAGAGATATTGATGCCTTTTATTTTTCTGGCGCTATCGATCATTGGTACATCAATAGTAGTAAAGGCACGGGAACTGCCGTGCATAGCATAGTTGAAGTGCTGATCTTTAACCGTAGCCAGCCATTGAATTTTGGTATAATACCCCTTTTTGAACACGTAAGTAAAAGCCAGGTCTAATACCCAGAAAAGACTGAAAGTGATTGCCAGTAAAACAAACAGCTTTATAAAGAATCTTTTCATACGTTTAAAATTGAAAGTAGATGAAACTACCTTGAGAAATGAATACACCAAACAAAGCGATCAGCAGGAATAAAACCAGGTAACAGCCAAACCGCATGATAACAGATCCATGAAACAGACGTTGTGCCCAGGCGGCCTCCCACCCTTTCTCAAATAAGAGTAGCAATATTATCAGCGGGAAACCCACTGCAAAGTTGTAGATATTAGCCCCATTCAGTTGTTTTATTTCATTCCACAACGGAATGCTCCAGTCGAACATATTACGGATCACCAGGAATGAATCATGGACAGTATTAGATCTGAAGAAGATCCAGGCAAAACACACCAGCACAAACGTGAGCAGATTGCTTATCAGGCCAGGCAGCTTAACCGGAATAAACTTATACTTTGAATTCAGTGCTTCCAGGGCTATCAATACGCCATGTATAGCACCCCAGATCACAAAGTTCCAGCTGGCGCCATGCCATATACCTGATACAAGAAAGGTTATAAAGAGATTGAAGATCCACTTACCGGTGCCCGCCCTGTTACCGCCCAATGGGATATAAAGATAATCTCTGAACCAGGTAGAAAGCGATATATGCCATTTACTCCAGAACTCTTTTATGGAGTGAGAGAAGTAGGGTTTATTAAAGTTCTTTACCAGGTCAACTCCCATTGTTTTTGCCACACCTATGGCAATATCGGAGTAACCGGAGAAGTCGCAATAGATCTGGAAAGCGAAGAATAAGGTGGCTATTATCAAGGAAGCGCCATGATACGCACCGGGATCGTTATAAACAATATTGACAAAAATAGCCAGCCTGTCGGCAACGACTATCTTTTTGAACATGCCCCATAAGATAAGCCGGCCTCCTTTTACAAAGTTGTCGGCCTCAAGTGGTTCCAGGTTACGCAGCTGTGGCAGTAAGATCTGTGGCCTGTTAATAGGGCCTGCTACCAGTTGTGGGAAATAAGATACAAATAACGCAAACCTGCCGAAATGCCTTTCGGCTTTTATATGCCCCCTGTAAACTTCTACCGTGTAACTGATACTCTGAAAGGTATAAAAAGAAATACCTACGGGCAGTATTATTTTGGCGCTATTGATAACAAGAGGAGAATGAAGGAAGGCTGCCGATGCATTAAAGCTCTCTATAAAGAAATTGTAATACTTAAAATAAAAAAGTAACCCAAGATTGGTTATAATACTGATACATAACAACAGCTTTTTTTTCTTTTGTTCGGGTGTATGCTCGAGTTTACGAGCTACAAAGAAATCGATGGTAGCCGGGAAGAATAACAGGAATATGTACTGCCAGCGCCAGCACATGTAAAAGAAAAGGCTGGCTATCAACAGCAGCACCCAGGTATACTTTCTCGGAAGAAAGTAATACAAGGTTAAAACAACCGTGAAAAAGATCAGGAAGTTAAGAGAGTTAAACAGCATTGTTTGTTATTTAAAAATCCTCTCCAGCCACTTGTCTGCAGAGTAATCTATTTTCTCAAATGTTTCATCATTGGTAACCCAGTCAGGCAATTCAAAACGGGCAGTATCAAACAGCACGATCTGCCTGGCATTAAAGCCCGGTTCCTGCGCCACTGCGCCATTATTGGAAATAACACGTTTACCTGCTCCCAGCGCATCAACCACGCGCATGGTTAAACCTGTTTGTGTGGTGCCGGCAAAGTCAACAATAGCGCCGGACCTGCTGAAGAGGTCGGCATATGCCTGCCGGTTGAGCCTGTGAAATGCAATATCCTTCCTGTTAATGGTTACGCCTTTCAGTCGTTCGGTGATATATCTCTTGTAGCTGATGTAAATATGTGTTTTTAAGCGGTATCCCTTTTGCCGGCAGTAAGCCACCAATTGCTGCATGAATTCATATTTCTCGCGTGTATAACTGGTACAGAAAAGGAAATCGTATTCTTTTTTACGCCCGGGCATATGTGCATATTCATCGGTATGAAACGTGGGCACATAAGGAATATTCAACAATGCAGCATCGGCATAGTCGAAGGTGAAGACCTTGTCAAATGCTGGTATAAGATGCCTGTAATCGCTTTCCCAGGCGTGAATAGAGTCCCATTGGTATAACAGTGTAACAATACCGGGATTCCTTTTCCTTACTTCCTCGACAAACGCGGTTTCCATCTTGTACCCACGTATCACAAACAGGTAATGATACTTTTTACCTGCTGTTTTGGTGAGAATACTATTGTAGTGACGGCGCTGCCAGCTATCCATCTTCGATTTGAAGAAGCTATCCACCAGCGCATGTTTTATAGTAACATCCCTTTCATAGAAAAAGTCAACACTGGCGCCATAGGCCTGTAGTTTTTCCCTGAGCACGTCGCTGTAATGATAAAACTGCGGTGCAATAAAGAGAATGGATTGGCCTTCCAATTTATTTCTGAGTTCCGTATTGATGGTATTACTGCCCATGTGCTGTGTGGTTTTCTTATGATGCTATACCAATGAGCGGTATACATCGAGTGTTTGTTTAACAGATTCCCGGAGCGGAAAATCCTGCAGCCTTACCAGTCCACGGTTCACCAGTTCTTTTCGCATATCGCTATCAGTAACTGCATTATCAAGAACAGCGATCAGGTCATCAAGATCATAGGGGCTGAAATACACTGCCGCATCCGTCGCTATTTCCCGGAAACATGGCGTATCACTTAACACCATAGGACAGGAAGCTTTAAATGCTTCCAGGATAGGCAGTCCAAACCCTTCATGCAAAGAAGGATAAACAAATATCAGTGCCTGCTGATACAGGTAGCTCAGCTCTTCATCGGTCACGTTCACGTGGCTTACCTTATCCTCCAGGCTAAGCCTTTGCAGGCACTCCTTTTCAGCAATGCCCAAACCGCCGCCGCCTGTAAGCACTACCCTTAAGCGGGGATGCTTATGTGACAGTTCCTTAAAAGCATTGATGAAAAGATAAAAATTCTTATACCCGCTCCGGTCTCCTACAAACAGGATATACTGTTCGGGCAATCCCGGAACCGGTTTGGTGATCAATGGTGTTTCGAGGTCTATGCCATGATACACCACTGTTATTTTATCCGGATCTACCTGCAGGTATTTCAGCAGGTCGTTCTTTGTTGTTTGTGAAATAGCGATGATCTTATCCGCACGTTCAACATTCAGTCGTTTTTCATGCGTTAACGTATCATGCGCCCAGAAGTATTCAGGCAGCCTTTCATAAGTCATGTCATGAATAGTAACAACCGTAGGTTTGGATGTTTTGCCTATAAAATAAGGTTCGTAATAAGTGGGATGAAATACGTCGAAGTTACCTTTCTTCAGCAATTGTTTACAATACATCCTGTTCAGGTTGTATGCTTTTTCCATTTCCTTGCCGCGGCCAATGATGGCTCTGCCCAGTGAATTATTGAGCAGCTGCGGCTCCGATTGAATGTAATGGTTTTTGCAATAGAGTACGCCCAGCTTATAAGAAAAATCAGGCACCTGCTTCATACCCTGAAGTATATTGGCAAAGTACCGGCTGATACCTCCGTATTTCTGGGTACTGAATTTCTGATGGTCTATAAGTACTTTGGTCATGGGTATGCTATTACTTTCTCAGTTCAGAATGCTGTAAATGCAAAGAAATGATATCACTGATTTCGTTCACCCGCTTTTCCCAGGTATTATTACCTGCTACGGCAATTCTTGCTGCTTTTCTCTCTGCGGTATCGTTAGTTAATGCATCGTCGAGTGCAGCACTGAAGGCAGCCGCGTTTTCACAGAATGGAACAGTTCCGTCTGTGAAGTCCTTCAGATCGGGGTTAAAATCGGTGATAACCACGGGTTTGCCGGAGCCAAGATACTCGAACAATTTCAAAGGAAAAATGGTTCGGCTTACTGCATCCTTTTTAAATGGGATAATAGCAACATCGAACCCCTTTACAATCGAGGGCATAGCATGGTAAGGCATACGTCCACGCATATATAAATTGGGCTGATTGTAAAACCAATCGGGTACTACCTCTGGCGAAGGAGGGCCTACAAAAACAAAACTCTTACCCGGATTGGATGTAATCACCTGCTTTAACAGGTCGAAATCCATCCGCCGCTCTATGGTGCCAAAATAACCTATAACAGGCTTTGATAAACCAACTACACTTTCATGCACCGGCAGGGCATCGTCAAGCACTTTACTGCTATGCGCGATATCTGCGGCATTGGGTACAAAATAAGTGTGTTTGTTCTGCAGTCGTTTTTCTTCATATAACTGCCTCGCCGTACAAATCACCAGGTCGCTTTTCTTTACCAGCTGCGCTTCGGACACCACACCATGCTTTTTATCATAGCCGATGATCAGCGGGTCTACACATTGGTACACCTGCAGGGCTGGTGAAAGGCTATCCGCCAGGTCGGGATAATGAAAATTGAAGGAGTTGATATAAATATAATCCTTAAGTCCCTGCTTTTTGATCAGTTTTTTAATGCGATACAGCAGTATGCGTTCGTTCCATTTCAGCAGTGTGCGATATAATTTTCCTTCAGGAACAAAATTAATGGAAGCCAGCGGCAGTGAAATCAGGACCTTTAATCCCGGTATCTCTGTTGAGATAAGTCCATCGGATGACAACCTGAAATGAGGTTTCCGGCGTTCAAACTCCCCTTTGTGTGGTCTTTTAATATAGTCTTTCCAGGTAAAGGGATAATCGATATAAAAAACAGTGTTCTTCCTGGCCAGATGTTTGGCAAGTGTAAAACTGGTAGATTCAAAGGGGCCATCGAATTTGGCTGTTCCCAGTAATAGGATCGTTTTGTTTTCCAAAGACATCTGTCACTGTTTTAGCTATTTCCGGCAGACACTGGCTTTAAGACTGCGTTCTGCTCCTGCTTGTCAATTCGTTTGGAAGCAACAATCAATGCAATAGCTACATAGAACAGTATATTCGTAGGGAATTGTATGATTGCCTCCTGCGGGTAATTGCCAATATTAAGAATAAATACAGCAATAAGCATCCCCAGGCAATATGCTCTTAATTCGCGGTTCCTGATTGAAAAGAAATTAATGATACCGGTTATAAGCGCAGCCAGTACCATGCTACAATATATAAGCAGTCCCAGCCATCCTGTTTCCACTGCAAGCCTTACATAACCACTATCGGGGGGGAACCCAGCCAGGTAGGAATTGGGAGCAAAGCGCGCTCCTGAAGCGCCGGCTGCGCCAAGGCCGCCACCAAACGGATGCGATAATATAAAAGGTTTGATCCTTTGCTGGTTATTGGTCCGCACATTAAAAGACGCATCTTCAGTAGGTCTGAATGCTGTTTGAAAACGGTATAGGGTGGGGTTTGTAGTTGGTATTCTTATCATAACGATAAGTACTACCACTGCCATGATCGCAAAAGGGATCAGTTTTGTTTTAAAATTCAACAGGAAAAAGAATCCAAGTGCAGCAGGCACCAGTACATAAGCGCCCCTGGTACCGGAAAATAACATAACCCTCAGATATAATAATGCAATAAGGCCCAGCAGCACCTTCAGCCATTTGGTTTTAACAGCCGGGATCAGTGACACGCATATTATACTGCTTACAACCATATTATAGGAGAAAGCCACCGGGTCGCCAAAGATGCTGAACTTACGCCAGTGTCCATCGATATACAACAGTATTGTGTTCAGCGGATCTGAAATAGAGTTGATTTCAAACTGGGCAAAGCCTGCATATTCCTGTTTCATTGCATACAAAGCAGCGAAGACAGACAACGAAAGCCAGGTAACGACAATAAGGCGTATGAGCTTAACGCTGTTGATGAAATAAACAAATGCGAAGTACATGAGCATGGCCATTGCCATGGTTCTGAAGCTATATAACCAGGCAAGTTGCGATGCTGCATCGGGGTTCGCCACCAGCAAAAGACAAAAAACAAACCAGCCAAGTACGAGAAAACTGACAGGCTGCAGCATAAAAGACCAATCGGGTCTGAAACGCTGATGCCAGAAGAGTGTAACCAATATGAGCGCCTCGAAGCTGTCCATTATCGTTCCAAGGGGGAAGTCGACCAGGCTCATTCTTATCACCCACATGATAAAATAGGCTGCCACCATAAGCGATACCAATGCAAAGGGTGGATAAGCCATGATACCATATAAAATGGGTAAGGCAACCAGCAATACTGCAAGCAGGCCTGCGGTTTTTATTCCTCCCTTCCACACCAGGTAGGCCGTCACAACTGACCATAGCAAAGCCAGCACAAACAGAAAGCGGTTGTCACCAGCAAAAGTCAGTAACTTAGGCTGCCGTCGTTTTCTTCCGGTGAGGCTTATATTCAGTTTATCGAGCTCCATTAAAAGAATAAGAGTTTAAAAAAAAATACAAATACACTTACAGCAGCAACCACTATAGCCACTACCCTCAGGATTGGCATCAGTATTTTAACGTCATTTGTTTTTTTCTTTACCAGCGGTTCTCTTCGCATTCGCCTAGTGTTTTTGGTCGGATAATACGTTATCGATATCGGCAGTATGAAAATGTTTCGTTGCAACCGACCGCTTATTGGCCTTACCAGACTTCAACAGTGATATTACCTGGTAGAACATAAATCTCGGAATGTTTACCAGCGACCTGTAAATACGTTTGTCGGTTTCGGGCTGTACAATTGCCATGGCAAAGCCTCCCACAAAAAGCAGTAATGCCGCCACCCAGGTGAAAAAGGCTTCCATTTGCCAGAACACGAGGTTGGATAGCATCATCAGCACCGATAACCCAAGAAATATAAACAAAGGCGGGCGCAATAAAATAACGCCAAAATAAAACTGGTTGCGACTACCGTTAACAATACCCAATGACAACAGGCGGAAGCCAAACCGGAAATACCTGAACCAGGTATTGATCCATCTGGCACGCTGATTTACCAACTGGCCGGAATCGGTTGTTTTTTCATCGTAGACAATGGCTTTTTCTGCAAAAGCTATCCGGAGGTCTTTTTGAACGATAGCCATCTGCAATACCTTATCAAAACCTGCTCCTGTTACGTCGAGGTGTTCCAGGCAATCGCGGTATAACTGTGTTTCAAATGCCATTCCCGACCCGGCCAGCGTTGCGGAAGAACCGGTTGCAAACAGCAGTTTGCCATCGTAATAATGGTAATATAAATCTCTTGCCGCATCGAGACAGGCTAATGTTGTATCCAGGTTTTTAGCCGCTCTTACTCCCTGCACTGCTTTATAGCCTTTATCGAAGAACCGGTTGAGCTGATTCAGGTAATCGGGATGTACAAGGTTATCGCTATCTACGATCGTAAGCCGTTCATGTGGACGTACAAAATTGCGGATAGCATAAAAATGAGAGCGGGTATTACTTGCCAGCGTTTCGGGTGGACGTAACACAACTACCCTGCTGTCGTTAAAATGAAGCCCCGATACATCACATTTATCAGCAACAATATAAACCATGTAGTTACTATATTGAAGCTTTTGTATAGACTGTACTACAGCCGGAAGCGTATTTATTTGTTCGTAAGCGGTAACAATAATAGCATAATCGGCTTCGGGGCCTGAGGCATCCGCAGTCCTGAGATCTTTTTTACCCCGCAGGAGATAAATGAAATACAGCAATACGGGAATAACCAGCTGATAACCTATCAACACCTGAATAACGGTCCATATAGTATTCCAGATCACCTGCATTATCTCATTCCTTTATCAGGCTTTGTTCAACACCCATCCAATCAACTGTTGTTGTTGTTTCAGGTACTGCACCTGGTGTAGATCGGTTTCGGCCAATACATTGCCGGTTTCAAATACAGCCAGCGTTTTTTCTGCAAACCTGATCCATTCTTTTGCTTTATCCATATCTTCCAGTGAAGCTGTATCTATGATTATAATATCAAAAGCAGCCGCCAGCTCCCGGATCTTATGTGAAAGATCGCCGAGGGAAGTAAGCTCCATTAAGGAACTATCACCGCCCCTGTTTCCAAGTATGGTTACGCCTTTCTCGGCTGTGAGCACACCGGCTTTACCTGTAAACACATCTTCAATAAAGGAAGCAGGTTTTGCATTACCGGTAATGGAAGGATGTCCGAAGTGACCATCGATCAACAGCACTTTCTTATTCGTCATGGCCCAGGCATAAGCCAGGTTAACTGCCACGAAGGTTTTACCTTCCGACTCCTCCAGGCTGGTTATGGCCAGTATATTCTTGCCTGCAAGTTCATTTTCTATTTCAAAGCGAAGCGCTCTCAGCTGTTTCTTCAGCAGTTTGCCGTTATTGTCATTGTCTGTCCAGATAGCTCGCAAATCGATGCCCGCTCCGCGTACCTGGTTGATTTTACCGAGTACGGGCGCTTCCGACTTATTCGCCAGCTCCTGGTCGTCACGTACAGAATGATCGAGCAGGAACAGGATAAAGATGATGAGCACGCAGAAAAACAAGCTGATAATACCTGATAAAATAATCAGCAGCATTTTCTTGGAAGGAAGAATGGTTCCGGGCAAGGCAGTTTCTACCTGCCTGATCTTGGAAGAAGATTCTTTTTCCATGTTAAACTCGTTCCACCTGTTCAGGATGTCGAGATATTCTCTCGAGGCTACATCAAGATCGGTCTCATAGCTTTGAATGTTAGCTTCGTGCGGAACGAGCATGTACAGTTTATTGTTTAACCTATCGAGTTCCCTTGCAACGGAAACCACGCTGTTCTGCGCCATTTCGAGGTCGACTTCCAGCTGCAGTTTTTGCGCAACCAGTTGTGTTTTCGCAGTCAGCGGGTTAAAAATGTATTTGTCTGTTCCCGCCAGTATTTGCTTTTCGATAGCCCGTTTTACAGAATCGATACGAGCCTGCAGCGCATTATCGAAATCATTCCTGATATATTCGTCCTGTAACTTGCGAAGCGCTGCTTTAGAGTCGAGGATATCTTCATTGATACGGGTCATGGTACCTTCCAGGTATTTTCTGTCCCGGGGTTCAAACTTGTTATTGATAGACTGCAGGCTTGCTGTTAATCCCAGTATATCTTTTTCAACCACCTGCCTGCGGGACTCGTAGTCGGCAATTTGTCCGTATAAAGCTTTCGCCTGCTCATCCAGCTTTAGAATATGATTCTGGATCTTGTAATTTTTGAGCACATCCATTTTTGCCTTCCATGCGTTCAGCTTTTCAGCTAACAGTTTAGACAACCAATCGCTGGTACGTGCACGGTTATTCTTTACAATATCCTGGTAGTTATCGATAAATTCGGTAGCCAGCGTATTGGCAACAAATGCCGAATACTCGGGGTTTTCCGATTCAAATGAAAGGTCGATGAAGTCACTGTTTGCAACACGGTCGGCACGCAGCTTACCACGCAGGGAACCATCGTCGTAATTCATAGACTTGAGCACATCCCACAATTTGGTTCTTCCGGGATCGCTTGGAACAAGACTTTCATGGGCCTGGTGTAAAGCGGTATATTCCGTTACCATCTGCTGCCGCTGCGCTTTCGAATACTGAGCCAGCAGTTTGCTGTCTGGGCGGAAGGGTCTTTTACTGGTAAGGTCATGAATGATGATGAGGTAAGAAACCTGGTCGAGGGTTTGTTTTTGAAGAATCAACTGGGTAAGGTTACCAAACTCCTGGCCTATAGCGCTTTCCTGCATGATATCAAGTCCGGGAACCTGTTGGGAAGCGTCGGTAATACCCGTAGAGATCCTGGATTTTGAAACGTACTGATTGGGCAAATTGCGCACCAGGAAAAACGTAATGATAATTGTAATAACCGGTATTATGATCAACAGGAACTTCCTGCGATATAATGCTTTTAAAAAGTTGAGAACTTCCATTATTTAACTTCTTCAAGGGGTTTTCCTAATAATTCTTCCAGTGAGCTTTTTGCTATCAGGAATGCGGATTCTGCGGTCATCTTTGAGTTATTCTGATCGGTAAGCGCTGTCATATTTCTATTCAGCTCGTCGAGCGTAGCTTCTCCTTTTTCATATTTATACCTCGTTTCCTGCATCGTTTGCTCAAGGTCGGTGACGGTATAAGTTCTTAATCTAATGGCCGCCAGTTGCTGCACATAGAGAAAATAGCGTTGTTTCACCTGCGCTTCGAGGCTGAGCATATATTCAGCCTGGTTTTCCAATGCCATATAATATTCCTCCCTGGCACGCCTTACATTGGGACCTTTTTGAAGAATACTTCCGAGATTAAGCGAAATCCCGATCTGGTAACCATTGAACAGGCTGGGGTTAACGAGTGTAGTACTATTGTTGGGACTATACAGGTAAGAAAAGCTTAAGATATCGAACCAGGCCAGTCTTGTTGCGTCGAGACTTGCTTTAACAGCCAGCGTCTGGTGCTGCATCTGTTTAACACGGGGGTAATTGGCTTTTGCTGTTTGTATCAATTTTTGAAGCAACGCATAATCTACGTCCTTCAGCATTGATTCCTGGGCCCGCGTAAGGGTACAGGCAGCGCAAAAAATGGCTAACAGGTAAATGTGCTTTAAAAGCTTACACATATGAATAAATTATTTAAATAGGGCCTTCCTCTTTCACCACTGCACACTTGCAAAAATGCAGCTTTTAACTAAACATTACGCTTAAACATCAATTATATCCGGTTTTTAGAATTAATAACATTTTAATTGCCGGTTTCAAATACGGTAGCTACCTATAAATAGTTGTATTTTTTTAGGAACCTGTGCAGCATTTCCGGGCATGTGCCTGTCTGATTCAAGTATTCAGGGAGCCGTTTTCCTGACCGGCCAAAACTTACTGGCTTCATAAATCAAGCACTGGAGGGTGTATCAGATCTGATACACCCTTCTTTTTGGAAATAGATGGCAGATTTAATAATTAATTTCCTGATCGCGCAAACATAATATAGCCGGGTATGGTAAGTTTGCATTGCTTATTTTATGAAGACCAGCCGGAGGAACAGGCCATGTGTACTGCCTGTTTTCCGCCTGGCACAATATTTTCTCCGTTTTTAATGTCCTTCCCAAGCATTATTCCTGGAAAAATACCGGGACTATTGCCCGTAATTGCCTTTTTTTGCATATAAATCAAAGTGCGAATATGTTTTTCGACATCGCCATCACTTTAGTGCTGGTTCTTCTGAATGGATTTTTTGTTGCTGCCGAATTTGCCATCGTTAAAGTAAGAGCCTCTCAGCTGGAGGTACAGGCTAAAACCGGAAATAAAGTAGCCGTACTGGCAAGGCATATTGTATCGCATCTTGATGGCTACCTGGCTGCTACGCAACTGGGGATTACCCTAGCCAGCCTTGGGCTGGGCTGGACAGGCGAGCCGGTAGTGGCCAAGATCATTATCAAGATCATGTCCGGACTGGGACTGGCTATAAGGCCGGAGCTGGCGCATGATATAGCGCTGCCGATAGCCTTCGCCGTTATTACTATTCTTCATATTGTTTTTGGAGAACTGGCACCTAAATCGCTCGCTATTCAGCGTTCGGAACGCACTACCCTGGTGGTTGCCTACCCGCTTCAATTCTTTTATACTATTTTCAGACCTTTTATATGGATGCTTAACAGTATTGCCAACCTGCTTTTAAAAGCTACCGGCATTCAGGCTTCACACGGCTCGGAAGTGCATAGCAGCGAAGAGTTGAAGTATATTGTTACCCAAGGGAAAGAAAGCGGTATGATCAAAGAAGGGGACTTTGACATTATCATCAATGCATTCGATTTCTCGAACCGTATGGTTAAACAGGTTCAGATACCACGCAACCAGATAACGGCCATAGACCTGTACAATTTTAATGAAGAAGCGCTGGAAAAGGTTATTGAAGACGGGTATTCGCGTATGCCGGTGTACTATAAAACCTTCGCTGATATAAAAGGGATCGTTTATCTGAAAGACCTGCTGTTGCGGATGCGGAAAAATGAGCCTTTGAACCTGGAGCAAATCATGCGACCTGCGATCTTCATTCCTGAGAACATGCATATAGGTAAGCTGCTGAAAGAGTTTCAGCAGAAACATCACCAAATGGCAATTGTTGTGAATGAATATGGCGACATTACCGGAATTGTTACCATGGAGGACCTGCTGGAAGAGCTGGTAGGTGAAATCCAGGACGAATACGATAACGAGATACCAGTTGTGCAGCAACTTAACGATACTACATTTAAGGTTCAGGCCTCGGCTTCGCTGGATGATATCAACGAACTGCTTCCCCGCCCTATTAGTAAAGAAGGGCAGATTGTTACGCTGGCAGGAATCCTGGTTTTCCATTTCCGCCGTATTCCATCGCTGCATGAAAAGGTCATCGTCGACAATTACGAGATCTCTATCGTACAAATGAAGCTTAATTCCATTGTTACTGTAATAGTGAAAGATCTTAGGCCCGATAAAACTTCCGGCGACAAATAAACCAATACCGGCCGCGACTGGCGTATCATATGAAGCAGGCACTTGAACAGCACATATCAAAATTTATACAGTTACCCGAAGAAGTGCAGGAGGAAGTGCTAAGCCGTTTTGAACCTGTTACTGTTCGCAAAAAGCAGCTGTTGGTTGAAGCTGGTAAAAGATGCACTCATTTTTATTTTGTGAGCAAGGGTTGCCTGCGTTTATATCTTCAGGAAGAGAGCGCTGAGCACACCATACAATTTGCTATTGAAAACTGGTGGATGACGGATATAGATGCATTCTCCGCCGGGCGAAATGCCAGTTTCTTTGTACAGGCTGTAGAAACGTCTGAATTGCTGAGCATCAGTAAAACCGGGTTTGATGCACTGTTAGCAGAATTTCCGAGTATGGAGAAATATTTCCGGATGATCTACCAACGCGCCTATGCCGCTGCGCTGTTTCGCATTCATTATATTTTCCGGCTTTCCAAAGAAGAGCTGTACGATAATTTCGCCTCGCAATACCCTGAATTTTTACAACGCATTCCCCAGAAGATATTGGCTTCTTTTCTGGGCTTTTCGCCTGAATACCTGAGTGAGCTCCGGAGAAAAAAGCTTTCCTGAACATAAAATAGACGACATAGGCAGGCACCCTGAAACTGCAAAAACCTGCATTACAGGCAGCGAACGCTAACAATTGTTAACCATGCTTTAAGGAAGCTTTCTCCATGCTTTAAGGATGCTTTGACCCTCTTCCTGCGAAATACAGCTGTAAATGATAAAAACCGCATAAATACCGCAAAAACAAGCAAAAAGAGCGATCTATTTGCTGCCTTGCCCAAGGCCGTAAAATCTGGTGGGAAAATGATGGAAAATAAAAAGCCGTAGCACCGGTTGTGAAGGTTGCTACAGCTTAAAAAGGTCTTTGCTTATTTTTTTATTCTACGCAAATACTCGCCATAACCGCTTTTAGCATATTCATTGGCCAGTGTATTCAATTGAGATTCATCGATGAAGCCCATACGATAGGCGACTTCTTCGATACAGCCGATCTTAGTAGACTGTCTTTTTTCGATGACGCGAACAAATTCGCAGGCATCGGCAAGGGAATCAAAAGTTCCGGTATCGAGCCAGGCCACGCCACGGTTCATAACACCTACCTGTAGTTCTTTCTTTTGGAGGTATACTTTGTTTACATCGGTGATCTCGTACTCGCCACGTGGAGAAGGAGCGATATTTTTCGCAATCTCTACCACCTGGTTATCGTAGAAGTAAAGTCCGGGTACCGCGTAATTAGACTTTGGCTTTTCCGGTTTTTCTTCCAGGGACAAGGCATTAAAGTTGTCGTCGAATTCTACAACGCCGTAACGTTCGGGATCATGCACTTCGTAACCGAAGATGGCTGCGCCATTTACATCATTGAAAGACTGAACCAACTGGCTAAAGCCAGCTCCCCAGAAGATATTATCGCCAAGGATAAGGGCTACTTTATCATTACCAATGAATGATTCACCAATAACAAAAGCCTGCGCCAGTCCGTTTGGTTTTTCCTGTACGGCGTAGCTGAAAGAGCAACCTAATTTTTTACCGTCGCCCAGCAAACGCTGGAACTGGCTGCTGTCTTCAGGAGTGGTAATGATCAAGACTTCTTTGATACCAGCCAACATTAGTACAGACAGCGGATAATAAATCATCGGCTTGTCGTAAATAGGCATGAGTTGCTTACTAATGCCCCTGGTTATGGGATACAGTCTTGTACCTGATCCGCCGGCAAGAATAATTCCTTTCATTATTAGGATGTTTTCTTTGTTCTGTTTTTATAGCTTGTTGCCTTTCGGGGGCATCGGCTATAAGTCGTTTATTGGTTATGCTTTATTTAAAGTTCTGCCCTATCCGGTATCACCAATCGTTCTCTCACAGGCCAGGACTATTACTGACCCTTGAAAAATTCAGACAATGTAGGCAATTGCAGATCCTTATCGGATAAAGAAAACTGCTCTTGCGGTAACTGCCAGTTGATGCCAATTTCGGGATCGTTATAAATGATGCCACCTTCTGCCTGTTTGTTATAATAGTTATCACATTTATAAAAGAAGGTAGCAGTATCACTCAATACCACGAATCCGTGCGCAAAGCCGCGTGGGATAAAAAGTTGCAAATGGTTTTCACCGGTTAATTCTACTGCTACATGCTCTCCAAATGTAGGTGAGCCCTTCCTGATATCTACGGCAATATCCAATACAGCACCGGTGATAGCCCGAACCAGTTTTGCCTGTGCTGCATCCCCGGTTTGGAAATGCAAGCCTCTTAAAACACCTTTTGAGGAATAAGACTGGTTGTCCTGCACAAATTCGACAGACTGCCCCGTAAGGTCCTCAAACTTTTTTTTATTAAAGCTCTCGAAAAAATAGCCCCTGCTGTCGGGGAATACTGTATCGTGTATGATATAACAGCCTTCTAATTTAGTTGCCTCTACTTTCATGGATATTATCTGTCTGCGTATTGTGTCTCGTAATAGTTCTGATAAGCACCTGATGTTACGTTTTTCAACCAGGTTTCATTGGACAGATACCAGTCGATTGTTTTGCTCAGTCCTTCTTCAAAAGTTACAGAAGGCTTCCAGCCAAGTTCTTTGTTGATCCTGGAAGCGTCGATGGCATAACGTAAGTCATGTCCGGGTCTGTCTTTGACGTAAGAGATCAATGCTTCACTGGTTCCCGGCGTTCTTCCGAGTTTTTCATCCATGAGCTTGCAAAGCAGTTTTACGAGGTCTATATTTTTCCACTCGTTAAAGCCGCCTACGTTATAGCTGTCGTGATTTTTACCGTTATGGAAGACGGTGTCGATGGCACGGGCATGATCTATAACAAAAAGCCAGTCGCGGGTATTATCGCCTTTACCGTATACAGGCAAGGGCTTATTATGGATGATATTATTAATGAAAAGCGGAATAAGCTTTTCCGGAAAATGGTTGGGACCGTAGTTATTGGAACAGTTGGTAATTACATATCCCAGACCATAGGTTTCACCATAGGCGCGGACAAAGTGGTCGGAACCTGCTTTGCTGGCTGAATAGGGGGAATTGGGAGAATAAGGCGTTGTTTCTGTAAAGAAGCCGGTATCGCCCAGCGTTCCAAAGACCTCATCGGTAGAAACGTGATGGAAACGGTGGTTGGCATAGTCTCCTTTCCAGCACTCTTTTGCAGCATTCAACAGGTTCACTGTGCCTATAATATTTGTATATACGAAATCCAGTGGCGACAAAATGGAACGATCGACATGAGATTCTGCTGCCAGGTGAATGACATCTGTTACTTCGTGTTTTTTGAAAAGCGCCTCTATTACATCTTTGTCAAGGATATCGGCTTTCTCAAACACATAATTTGGGGCAGACTCTATGTCGCGCAGGTTCTCCAGGTTTCCGGCATAAGTAAGCGCATCAAGATTGATGATCTTATACTCCGGGTAATTATTTACAAACAGACGAACTACATGGGAGCCAATAAAACCAGCTCCGCCGGTGATAATAATAGATTTCGACATGCACAAAAGAATTGGGCGGAAAGTTATATGTTTTTTAGAGAACCCCAGCTGCCCGCGCGGCCATTTAAGCTGAAAAGCAGCTTAAAAAACAGTTCTGTCACCAATTATAAAACAATTCCGTTATGCTATTAAGCATATTGGGAGAGCCAGATAGCGTTCATTTCAATTTGCCAATAAAAGCGTAAGGGGGCTATTCGAAACTTCACTACCACTGTATAGGTATTACAAGCATCTGCATTAAGTTATACGCTTGTACAAAAGGCAGAGCTCTTATCCAATACAGGAAATTTAACATATTAACTACACCAACCTTCGTAGATATTGGGATTTCCTTTTCATCTTCGCAGTCCGGAAGCAGGATTATGGTTTCCGTCGGCAAAAAGTTATGAAAATTTCTATTCTTACCATTCTAACATTGTTTGTAGTCCAGACGATCACCTACGGCCAATCGGCCGTTATTGGTGGCAAAGTTCAGGACAGTACCTCCCATACTGCTATCGATGGCGCCGATATATTCCTGCTGGGCAGGGAAAGCCGGAAACCTTTGTTGCATGTACGCGCCGATAGTATGGGTTTTGTACTCCGGCAGGTACCAAATGGTAATTTCCGTATTGTGGTAAGTGCGGCAGGTTATAACAGCGATACGCTGCCTGTAATAGTTAATGCCAGCGATTCTTTATCACTGGCTGTTTTACTGAAGCCATTGGCCAACGAACTTGATGGTGTAGTGGTAAAAGCCAATCCTAAACCTATTAGTGTAAAAGGCGACACAGTTGTTTTTCATGCCGATGCATTTGCGGTACGCCCCAATGCCCAGCTGGAAGATCTGTTGCGGAAACTGCCAGGCATAGACGTAGACAAAGACGGAAACATAACCATGCAGGGCCAGAAAATAGATAAGATCACTGTTAACGGAAAAGACTTTTTTCTTGGCAATATTAAACAAGCCAATAGTTTACCTGCCGAAATGATCTCTTCAATAGAAGCATTCGGTACGCAGTCTGAACGAGCCAAATTCAGTAAGGTAAGAGAGAACAGTCAAACGCGGACATTGAACATCAAGACCAAGAAAGGAATGGATCAGGCTGTTTTCGGCAATGCGTATGCCAGTAAGGGACAAGGCGACAGCTATGCTGCGGGAGGACAGTTTACACGGTTCGGTGGAGAAAGGATGCTAATGGGCGGGTTAAAACTTAATAATATCAACAACCGCTTTTCAGGTGTGGAAAGCAAGAACATGGGGCCGCAGAATGGGATACAATCTACAGCCTCATTCAATATCAATTATCGTGAGAAATGGGGGCAAAAGCTAACAGCAGCACTTTCATTCGACAACAGCAATCAAAAGATGGATGTGCTGCAAACCACCAGCCGCCGCACGTTTTTCAGTGACTCCAGTTTACAGGAAAACAGGCTGGGACAAAGCGTGAACAAAACAGCCAGCTACCCGGTAAATCTTTCGTTAACCTATGATGTCGACAGTATGAACCAGCTGCAACTGATTTCCGGCATCACCGTTTCCAACGGCAATAACCGCAACCAGGATACCGCAGCCATACAAACATTACTAAATAATAACAACAACTATCTCAGTAGCAAAACGGAAACAAATAACACATCGCGGCAAAACTCGGTTAGCCTTAATAACCAGTTGGAGTGGCGTCACCGTTTTAACAAGGCCGGCAGGACATTGCAATGGGGAGTTACGCAGTCTACCCAAACCAGTAACAGCCCGGGCAGCCTTTATTCGCTTCTTAACGGCTATGACCGTTCCGGTAATATAACTCAACAAACACTCACCAACCAACAGTTTACGCAAGACACCAAAGGCAGCGGGTACGGAACCTCTGTGATGTATACCGAACCACTGGCACGCGACCATCAACTGTCGTTCACCTACTCCTTTAATACCGACCTTCAAACGAACGACAGGAGGAGTAATGATTTCGACAGCCTTACAGGCGCCTACAGCAAACCCAATACCCTTACAACGAACCGTTTCAATAATCGTAATAGCAGCCACCGGGTGGAGGGTAGTTATGGTATGAACAGGAAGGATATCAATTACCAACTTGGACTTGGCTGGCAACATACGACGTTAGACAATCAAAACTTTGCACCTGACAGGAACACCCGGCAACAGTTCACGAATCTGTTTCCAAGAGCAATGATCAACTTCAACCTGGGTAAAGGCAAAAGCCTGTCTGTTAATTACAATGGCATGAGTTCAGCGCCAACGCTCGAGCAGTTACAACCACTCCCCGACCTGACCAACCCACTTCTTGTAAAGACGGGCAATCCTGATCTGAAGCAATCGTTCAATCATAGTATAAGCGCCAATCTTAACTCGTACAGCATGAAAACTTTTAAAGGCATCATGCTATCGGTTCAGGGAGATATGGTTCAAAACCAGATTGTAGCCTCTACCAAACTGCAGGCAGGCGGCGTGCAGGAGCAGCGCTATATGAATATCAACGGCACCTACCACCTGGGTACAATGGCTTCGTACAGCTTTGGTTTAAGTAAAACGAAAGGAACGCGCAACAGCGGCAGTATTTCGTCGCGCTTACGTTACGGGCACGATATGGGCATGATCAATGGAGAACAAAATACAACGAATAGTGTATCATGGGGGCAAACGGTAAAATTCAACTACAGCATAGCCAACCAATTTATCGCTGAACTAGTAGGTGGATCGGAATACTCGGACTATCGCTATTCCGTTAACCCGGCACAAAATACCCGAAGCTGGACACAGAATGCTACGCTAAATCTTAGCTATGAGCTGCCGTTTGGCATCAACATACAAAGTACTTATTCCTGGATGCATCAGGGCACTTCCGGGTTGCTGCCTTCGCAATCATCCGGTGTGCTCAATGCCGCGATCTTTAAACGTTTATTCGAGAAACAACAATGGCAGATACGGTTAAGCGGCTTTGACCTGCTTAATACCAACAGGAACTATACGCAGTCGGCTGCATTCAACTATGTATATACCAACCAGACCAACCAACTGCAACGTATGCTGTTGTTAAGTCTTGTTTATGACTTCAGGATGTACCCTGGTTTGAAAAAGGGAGAAAAGTCTCCGTATTCAGCGCCCCACAGCCCTTACGGCGCTTATGGAATGGGCTCCCGCATGATGTAAAGCAGATAGGTTTGAACGAACAGAGGCCGTATCTGTCTTTTGATACGGCCTCTTCCAATTTACATGTGCATTTTATTTCACAGGTTACCATCCATAATTCTGTACCAGTTCCTTGTTAACATCCAATTCGGTTTGAGGTATCGGGAATAAATAATGCTGTGGCAGGAAAACCCTGTTTTGAATAGTTACCCTTTTGTAGTAAACGGCCAGGCCGGCTTCTTTGCTATTAACATCGAGACCTGTAGCCTGGAGTTCAGCAGTGGTGGGCCTTGCATTAAGACCATGAACAGGGCCGTTATCTACTTTTTCTCCGATAAGCCACCGTCTTACGTCCCAGAAGCGATGCGCTTCGAAAGCAAACTCTATGCGATTTTCGTTCTGTACACGCTTGCGAAATCCTTCTTTAGTATTGTCTTCGGGGATGATGGGAAGGTTGGGCATACCGGCTCTGTTACGAACCATATTTATGGCAGCAAAAGCTTCGGGCGTAGGGCCCTCATTATATTCATTAAGGGCTTCTGCATAGTTTAAATAAATTTCAGACAAACGGATAACCGGGTCGTTACGTTGTGCATCCGGCGAGCCCCAATAGTTATTCATATCTACAGCAGGATCTATCCATTTACGGACGTTATAACCACTGATAGGATAAGTTCCGGTAGATTTAGGCCAGCCTTGCGAAGTTCCGCCATTAGCGCCCCACCAGGCAAGCCATACCGGCATGTTATTGGTGTTTGCAACTGCCCATTTACTACCATGGAAGAAGATAGTGGCATAAAAACGCGGGTCGCGGTCTTTATACATATTCGAGATATTGTCTACATGTACAGATTGGCCTGTATAGCCACCGCCGCCATAAATATCACCGCTCCAGAATCCTGTTTCCTGGTAGCCTGATCCGTTGTAATTGATAGGATAACCGTTCTTCATTTCATAAGCATCCACCAGTTCCTGCAATACGCTGTATTTACCCCATCCGCCAAACTCTCCGCCATAAGGCAACAGTTCATTTTCTATGCTTTTGCTATTGGCAATTACTTTTACGAAAATGAGTTCTGTCCAGTTGCGTTTATTAAACACCTGCGCGTAGCTATTGATAGGATCTCCAGCGATCTTGTTCAGTGAGTAAAGGTTAAGGTCCAGTACCGCTTTTGCAGCGTTTGCTGCTTTCTGCCACTTATTCTTATCGTAGGTTTGATTAAACAAAACAGTTCCATCTGCATTTTTTACGTTGGCATAAAGGGTATTTCCATTAAATAACGGACTGGCAGCATAGCTGAGTGTTCTGGAAGCCAGTGCAAGCGCCGCCCCTTTTGTAGCCCGTCCCATATTCGCATTGTCGTAGCCTGTAGGCAGTTGTTCTGCAATTTCCTGGCATTCGGAAACAATATAGTTCACCAGTTCGTCGACGGTTGCCCTTGGTACGCGTAACGCATCGCCTTCGGCAGGTTTGTAAGATTTTGTGAAGATGGGAGCAGCGCCATATTTTTTGAAAAGATCAAAATAAAAGAGTGCACGCAGGAAGCGAACTTCCGCTTTATACCTGGGGATCACTGCCTGGTAATATGACTGCTGGTCGCCGGTAATAGGCACTTTATCTATATTTTCAAGGAAGAGGTTGGCCTTCCGGATGTTCTGATAAGACTCTGTCCAGGTACCATATGGATTATTGGCTGCATTCCAGGCACCGGTATTGTAGTATAAAGGATAAAAGCCTGCTCCCCAGTGGTGGTATGATTCGTCGGTAGCTGCGGTAATGTCGAAGGTCCAGCCATCAGGCAGGTTGCCCGGTATGAGGGAGTAAAGGTTGGCCAGGGCGCCGTTGGCGTTGTTGATATTGCCCCATACCTGATCTTCGGTAACCAGCTCGGAGGGAACCACGTCGAGGAACTTTTTACAGGAAGGAAGAGCAGTTCCCAGCAATACTGCCAAACCAGCTATTTTATATAATAATTTAATTCTTTTCATTGTAATTTATTTTATCAGAGTCCAATAGATAAGCCGGCATTAAATACACGTTGTTGTGGATAATTTCCTGAGCTGTTAGGGATCTCCGGATCGAATATTTTAATGTCATCCCAGGTGATAAGGTTGATGCCGTTTACAAAAAACCTTGCATTACGAATGCCAATGCGCTGGGTTATTTTGGGCGATAATGTATATCCTATCTCCACATTCTTGAGGCGGATGTAGTTGGTAGACTTGAGCCAGAAGCTGGAGTTCTGATCGTTGTTGGCATTGGCGGCATATGATATGCGGGGGTAGGCAGCATTGGGGCGCTCGGGTGTCCAATAATTATCCTTTACATCGGACAGAACGCCGGCATCGCCAGAGAATGGCCATACCCTTGGGCCTGTTAACCACACATTACCACCAAACGCACCCTGGAATAAAGCACTTACATCGAAGCCCCATACATTAAAGCCCAATGCAAAACCCATGATCTGCTCTGGTGTAGATGATTTTCCGAGATAAGATTCATCCATGGAATTAATTACACCATCGTCGTTCACATCTTTATACTTCAGATCACCGGGTTGAACAGAACCATAGGCAGACTGGCTTGGCGAGTTGGTTATATCTTCTTTAGTCTGGAAAAAGCCGAGGGCAGTAAGGCCATATTGTTCATTCACACGCCTGCCCGTTCTTCTCTGGTATTCACGGCCAATGTAAAGCGGTTCGTCCATTTCAAGTATTTTATTACGGGCGAAAGAGAAGTTGCCTTTTACAAAATAGCCGAAGGTTTTGGTTTGTTTTTTATATTCTGCCGAAACCTCAAAGCCTTTGTTTTCAACGGATCCGAGGTTTACATAGGGCAGGTTTACAATGCCTATGGTAGAAGGAATTGTTCCGGGGCGAGCCAGGATGTCTTTCCTCTTTTCATAGAACACATCACCGGTAAATGACAATGCGCCTCTGAACAATTCAACGTCGAGACCTACGTTATACTTGGTTGCTTTTTCCCAGGTAACATCGGGGTTACCGGTACGGTCTTCTACCGAACCATTATACCAAAGGCCATCCCTGTTAAGGCCAAACTGATAGCCGGTAGCACTTAATGACCATGTGCTTTGATAAAGAAAACGTTCGCCACCGATCTTATCGTTACCTACTGTTCCTGCCGAAGTACGTATTTTGAAAAAGTTGATAGCAGGAAAGGTCTTCTGAAAGAAGGATTCTTCGGATAAAACATAACCTAATGAAACAGACGGAAAGAAGTCGTAACGTTTTCCTGCCGGGAAGTTTTCGGAGCCATTATAGCCGAAGTTCAATTCAGAGAATAATTTAGCGTTATAGGCATAGGTTGCACGTCCAATAAAGCCATTGTACTTATAGGGTAAGCCCATAATAGCCTGTCCGCTGCCAACTGCCTCAAAGAAACTCTGCTGCTGATATAACAACATGCCTCCAACAGCATGCAAGCCTCCAAAAGTGCGGTTATAGTTAATATACGCCTCAACCTGGGTTCTCCTGTTACTGTTGGCTGCTACATCGTAACCCAGGTTATTAGTGCCATCGGTAACTTTTGTGTATGTGCCTTTTGTAAGATCGGTCTCCTGGTCATTTGCAAGAGAGTATTGATAGGTAAAATACGATTTGCCGCGTGTTACATTCCTGTAGCTATAAGAGTCGAATGACAGGCGTACCCTTGTACTTAAACCTTCTGTAATGAAAGGCATATTGAAGTTAAAGCCGGCAGTGGCCTGCAGGGTGTTAGAGAAATTGCGCTGGTACCCGCCCTGGGTAAGCCTTCCATAGGGATTATATGGTTTGGCCGGGAGATAAGCTACTGATCCGTCGGGGTTGGACATGGGATATAAATAAGGAGGTATACCCTGCATGTCGGCAAAGAGCGCGCTGGCGCCTACATTGGGATAGTTATTATCGTATACTATTTCTCCCAGGTTCAGCTCCATGGTAAGGTCCTTGGTAATAGTGACATCCACGTTTGAGCGGAAATTATATTTGTTGTTAACCGCCTGGATATTGTAATCGGACAAGTCGGCATATTTGTACAAACCGTCCTGGCGCAGGTAAGAAATAGATGTGAAATATTTCACAGCCTTATTGCCTCCGCTAACATTCAGGTTTCCCTGGTACATCGCGGCATTGGGTTCCAGCAACTCTTTCAGCCAGTTCACATTGGGATAGAGATACTGGTAAGCAGGATGGCTTCTGTCTCTGAACTTATTCAAATATTCATCGGTATACATGGCATAGTTCTGTCCATCGTTTATCAGGCCTACTTTATATAAGCTCAAGGCATCGTAGGAATCGAGATATTCCGGTAAGCGGGTAGGCGACTGCAATCCGCTCTGAAGTGTGAAGTTGATCTGAGACCTGCCCTCTTTTCCCCGGCGCGTAGTGACCAGTATTACTCCATTTGCGCCTCTTACACCATATACTGCCGTTGAAGACGCGTCTTTCAGGATAGAAATGCTTTCCACTTCATTTGCATCGATGCCGGAGAAGGAACGCTCTACCCCATCCACCATGATCAATGGGGTTTGGCTTCCGGTGAAAGTGGCCATGCCACGAATCCATAACTGCGTGCCATCGTAGCCTGGTTCACCACTGTTCTGTAATGTAATAAGGCCTGGTAAACGACCAGCGAGCGCATTGCTCAAATTCGCTACGGGGCTTTGCCGCAGCTCTTTGGTTCCAACGGTGGAGATAGCCCCGGTAAGACTTATCTTCTTTTGTTTACCGAAACCAACTACGACTACTTCATCCAATGCCTTATTCATTAATAAGGTAACGTTCATGACACTGCCATCGGAAGGCACCTGCACCATTTTTGTTTCATAATCCATGAAACTTACTACCAGGTACTCTTTAGGGCGGACACCGGAAACAGAAAACCGTCCGTTTGCATCTGTTTGCGCCACCAACTTCTTATTCATGACTTCAATATTGGCGCCTGAGATAGGCTTGCTAAGCGAGTCCATCACAATCCCGGTCACGACAATAGAATCCTGTGCCTTAACGGCACTCATCGCCAGAAAGCAAACAATAACCATCCATACGGAACCGGTTGAGAAAGCAGCCCTGCGTGAAAGTGCAATGCTTGTCTTGTACATTTGATGTTTTGGTTAATTAGTGAAGCAATTAGTTGTTAGATCCAGGCAAACCACACCTCGTGTAGTTTACTTACTGATGTTTAATAAGGTTGCGGTGGTAGCTCATAAGCGAACACAGTTGTTTAACCGGTACTTTATACCGGCTGCTCATTAAATGGTCGAATACACTATCATTCAGCCTTTCGGTTGATAAATTATTACTCGTTCTGCTCAGGAGTTATCACAGGTAATAAGTACGGCAACAGGCTTCATTATTTCAATGAAGATCTGTTTCAACTTTTTTACATCATTCGCTGAAAAGCAGCTTGCTGTCTTGGTTTGCAGGCCAGGCAATCTATTAACAGCTATATCTTTCAGATATGCTTTGCTTTTAAAAATCTATTTTTTTGATTAGTATAAATTTCGTTTAAAACAGGATGGGGTGCTCCACAAAATTTAGCTGCTTGTTTACAAAAATTAACCAATCGTTAAATGGTGTTGAAGAAGCAGTATGTTACTATTAAACACGCCAGGGCAATGGGCGGTGGTAATCACACAATCAATGATAAATAAAAAAGTCCCAACAAAATGTTGAGACTTTTAGTGGCTTCGCCAGGAATCGAACCTGGATCTGGAGCTTCGGAAACTCTTATACTATCCATTGTACTACGAAGCCAAAATGCGGACGGGAAGTTCGCAGGGGCACAAAAGTAATGGATTACCCGGTTTCAGACAAATCAATACGCTAAATACGGTTACAGGAATAGTTCTTTACAAAAAGCGGGTAAAAAAACGGAAACAGGCAGGCTGGAGAAAATAGGCAGATCGGCTGCCAGAGACGTTTCGTTGTCGAGGAAGCGGAATACCCTGGCTGGAGGATTCTTTTTGAAGAGACGGGTAAAAATCTGGTCTCCCGGCATTGTTTCATGCCGCAATATTCTAAGAAGCGTGCTGTCGTAGAGGTTAAAACGGGCTTTAAACCAGGGAGTTAATGAAACATCTCCCTCCTTTGCTAATTCTGCCACGATCCTGGCCGTTGTTTTCTGGATAAAACGGAAGGTATAACCCGTACTGGCTTTGGTATCGCCGCCAGCAGTGCCGATATGAAGGATGTTGCCGCTCTGACGGCAAAAACGATGATTGGTCATAGGAATGGCACCGGTTTCCGTTTCCAGCACGCTGTAAGACCCTGGCTGCAGGATATTTTCAATGTATTCGTCCAGGGCCAGGTCATATTGTTCCTGAGATAGCAAAGCTTCGGAAAATACGGTAAACTCAACGAGGGCCTTTCGCGGGGAAACAGGCAATACGTAAACGAAACAGGTACCTGATTCCTGCTTCGTTCTAAAATCCATCAAACGTGCTATATGATCCTGGAAAACCGGCTTTTCAGCTTCTATCATCCTGCCTTTAAAATGCTGCCACAGGTAATGCCTTTCCGGTTGCTGCTTCCAATAGTCACTATAGGTAACACTGTTCAGCAGCGTTGAACAATAGATCTTTTCTCCATTCACCAGGGCGAAAGCAAGCGGCCCCTCATTATCTATGGCAGTAACGTTCGCCTGCAGCCAATGAATATCAGAGAAAGCAGCGGAAGCAGTTTTGACATGGTGGAAGAGGTCGCGCGACCGGATCATTTTGTATTTATAGGGGAATAGCGGCTTTTGGAGTTTTAACTCAGCGCTTACTATTTCAATCTGCTCCCATCGATGAAAGACAACCGGCTCAAAAATATCTTCCTGCTTTTCCCAGAAACACCAGGTTTTAGAAGGCTGCTCCTGCATCAGGGGATCTATGATCAGAATCTTCTTATTGAAATAAAAAGGATGCTTCATCATACGCATTAACATGCTCAGACCTGCGCAACCGGCGCCGGCAATGATGTAATCGTATGTAGGATGCTGTGGAATAACTGTTCGATGTTTATATGGACGAGGAGGCAGATTTTATCTTTTCATCTCTGCGCACTTTGTCCCAGTATTTCTTTGCAACGAGTAACATACCAAAGCTTTCGCCCTCTTCTTTTCCGAGATGTTTATGATGCATTTTATGAGCCCAGCGAATAGCTTTTACATAACGGTTATTGCTCTTTGTAAACCACTTGACACGCTGATGAATGATGATCTCATGCACCAGTACGTAAGCAATTCCATAGAGCAGTATTCCCATTCCTATACTTACGAGCCAGCCAAGCCCATAGATACTGCCCAACAAAAAACAAAGGCAACTGGGGATTGCGAAAATGATAAAGAAAGCATCATTCTTTTCAAAAAAACCTTCCCCTTTTTTATGGTGATCTTCGTGCAGATACCACAGGAAACCATGCATTACATACTTATGTGTTAGCCAGGTAATAGCTTCCATAAGACAAAAGGTGACCAGTGTAATGCCTATATAAAGTAACCAGTTCATCATGTTTATTTAGCTGGTTATAAAATAAAAACTATACCGCTATTTTTGCCCTTGATTCCAGATAGTCCAGCAACTTAGGAAATGCGATATGGAACCAGGCTGTATATTTTTCGGGAAACTCTCGCAGAGAATCGGCAATTTCTTCGGCGTATTTAAAACAGAAATCTTTTACTTCGCTGCTATCCGGCCTTATCACACCATTGTACTCTCCTACAAACACATGGTCATATTCATATTCAACCAGCCCATTATCGAAAGGCGCCTGATATACAAAACTGAATACACTGGTTAAAGGTGTGGTAAAGCCCATCTCTTCTGTTAGCCTGCGTTCTGCTGCAACAAGCGTAGCCTCTTCGGGACGGGGATGACTGCAACAGGCGTTCGTCCATAAGCCTCCGCTGTGATATTTGGTATCGGCCCTTTGCTGTAAAAGCATTTTGCCTTGTGCATTAAAGATAAACACGCTGAAAGCACGATGCAACATAGCATTTCTATGAGCCTCCATTTTACCGGCGGTGCCAATCATGCAATCATTTTCATCTACCAGAATTACTTTTTCCATGTGTTGTTCATTGCGAGTTATAATAAGTTCAGCCGCATCCTTACTCCTGCTTTGGCGACGATAAATAATTTTCCGTAATCGGGAATGCGGATCCTTTCTTCCCAGATACGATGTGGCTGCACACGCCTGATCTTATTAAACAACGAAAGATAGTATTTATATGCCACATAGACCCCAAAACGCGCCTTCAGTGGCAATAACCTGATGCCTTCGAATGCTTTGTCGAAATCTTTGCGGATATCTTCTTCTATTTCATTTTTATGGTTTTGCGAGAAATTTCTGAAATCGCATTGCGGAAAGTAGAATCTCTCCAACTGCTGCATATCCGCTTTCACATCACGCAGGAAATTTACTTTTTGAAAAGCCGCCCCCAGGCTTCTCGCATATGATTTCAGTTTTTCGTAAAGCGCTGCTTTCCCTTCACAAAATACAGACAAACACATTAAGCCAACGACTTCTGCACTACCATAAATGTATTCATCGTAGGCATTCTGATCATAGCTTTTTTTATCCAGGTCAAGTTCCATACTACGGAAAAAAGCATCAATCAACGCATGTTCAATTTTAAAGGAATTGACTGTGATCTGAAAACTATGCAAAACCGGGTTGAGGCTGATACCGTCACGAATAGCATTCATAGTATCGGCTTTCAACTGCGCCAGCAGTTGCCGTTTATCATAGTCGTGAAAGGAATCAACGATCTCATCTGCAAGCCTTACAAAGCCGTAGATGTGATAGATGGGCATGCGCATATCTTTATGCAGCAGCCTTATAGCGGAGGCGAAAGAGGTGCTGTATTGTTCAGTAAACATCCTGCTGCAGGCACCGCTTGCTGCATGGAACAGTTGGATCATATATCATCGTTTTTTATCGACTGTAAGCATTCGTTATATGAGTGGCCACCAGTTCTCCGCTGATAAGACTGGGAGGCACTCCGGGACCGGGAACAGTTAATTGCCCGGTATAAAACAGGTTATCTAATTTTTTGCTTTTACAAGAGGGTTTCAGGTGGGCTGTTTGAAGCAAAGTGTTTGCCAATCCGTAGGCATTGCCTTTAAAGGCATTGTATTCGCTGATAAAATCGCTGTGCGCGAACGATCTTTTATATATGATGGCCTCTTTGATCTTCTGGCCGGTACGTTTTTCCATGCGGGTTACAATATTTTCAAAATAGTAATTCCTGAGTTCTTCGGAATCATTTTGTAAACCAGAAGCTACGGGAATTAAGAAGAAAAGGTTTTCGCAACCCGGAGGTGCAACCGAAGGATCGGTAACAGAAGGTGCACTTACATAAAACAAGGGATCGGATGGCCATTGAGGCATTTCGTAGATCTCTAAGCCGTGTAAGCTGAAAGAAGTGTCGAAAAATAACGAATGGTGGGTAATGTTTTCGAGCTTTTTGTTTAGTCCCACGTAGTAAATAAGGCAGCCAGGCGCCATCACACGGCTATCCCAATACGCTGTGGAGTAACTGCGAAACTGCTGCGGAAGCAGGTTGGTTTCTATATGATGATAGTCTGCACCTCCTACCACAATATCTACATCGTAGGTAGCCTTATCGGTAACCAGCTTTTTTACGCTCCGTTTCTCGATGATAGTTTGGGATACCGTTTCGTTGAAATGGAAGGTAACGCCCAGTTCCTTTGCCAGGCGGTACATCGCATCGACAATACTATACATGCCATTTTCAGGATACCAGGTGCCGCCCTTGATATCTGCGTAGTTCATGAGACTATATAAAGCGGGAATCTTTTGCGGGAGGGCGCCGAGGAAAAGTACGGGAAACCCCATCAGCTGCTGCAGGTGTTCATTTTTGAAATGTTTGGTCAGATGTTTTTGCATGGAAGTAAAGACATCCAGGCGCAACAGGCCGGCAAACAGGTCTTTATCGAACAGCTCTTTTATGGATAACCCTGGCTTATGTACCAGTTTATTCATACCTACCCGGTACTTAAAAGCTGCCTCTTCAAGGAATTGATCCAATTGATGGGAACTGCCAGGTTCCAGAGATTCGAACAGCTGGCATAATGCGGAATAATCTGCGGGAATATCAGAAATTTCTTTTTCCCAGTAAATACGGTAAGAAGGATCGAGCCGCTTAAGGGAATAAAATTCCCCAACCGATCGTCCGAACTGTTGAAAAAAACGTTCAAAGACGTCGGGCATCCAGTACCAGCTGGGGCCCATATCGAAGGTAAACCCCTGGGCCGTGAACTTACGGGCACGTCCACCAGGCATACTATTCTTTTCTATTACCCGGACCTGGTATCCATCGCGGGCAAGAAAACAGGCTGCCGACAAGCCGGCGAAACCACTTCCAATGACAACTACTTTTTCCTGCACGCGCTAATTATTTGATCAGTAGCGCTTTAACTGCAATTTCAACAGTTTACGGGCAAAGTGGATCCTGCTTTTGATGGTCCCCAATGGCTCGCCCAGCATTTCTGAGATTTCGTAATATTTGAACCCCTCATAGTACATGACAAACGGTCCCCGAAAGATCTCAGGCAGGCTTTTGAGCGCATGCTGGATCTCCTTCATATTGATGCTTACCAGCGCTCCGTTGGTGGTAGCGGATTGGTTCTGATTCAGGAGGAAGTCGTCGGGAGTGTGGTCGAAAAGGACATTTTGCTTGGCCTTGCGCCTGTAGTTATTGATAAATACGTTGCGCATGATGGTATAAAGCCAGGCTTTGATATTAGTACCTACGCTGTATTTATCCCTGTTGGCAAGGGCGCGGTACAAGGTTTCCTGGAACAGGTCCTTGGCAGATTCGGTGTCTCGGGTTAGCGTTACGGCAAAGGGCTTCAGGAAGTCCACATTGCTCATCAGCATTTGATTGAATTCGATAGTTGACATAGTGGTTGGTGTTTGATAAGGTGAACCCAACCAAGTTAAGCAAAAAAGTGGCCAAATGCAAGGGGGGGGAGATTCAAATTTCTAATTCCACACCGGGATATTAACTGCAGACAGCCCTATTCACTAAATTATAGGGAGTATCTGTGTACGAGGCCGGTTGATAAAAATAAAAGCATCACCTTGCGTTACCTGTCTGCCTGGTTCATTGGTAATGATACCGCACAATTGGTTGAAGCCCTTGCGCATATCAGTCTCTTTTCGGTACAAATGATAACAGCGGTGTGTACCAAGCTGCAATAAACTACTCATGAGCAAAGCTCTTTAAGATAAGCAGCGCTAACAGGCTGGTAGAGCTTTATACCGTTTACCTCCGCAAATAAGCTGGCAGAGCCAGTATTCAATTGTATAGGAGCAAACGAACTGCTGACAGATGCCGTATTTTCTTTGCCATAACGTCGCCGCCAATTATGAAAACTGCCTTCAGGAATACATCGATTAACACAAAAGTCCTTTATACTCAACCCACTTTGACGATGAGCTTCCAACAGTTCCACTATTACAGCACGACCACGAAAATGCCGATGATTTACGGCGGAAGTTCTTTCCATAATTTTTGACCACTAAGCTATAGGATCAAACACTTACGGAAAAGATGTACTTAGCCGGAGGCTTACGTGTTACAAAGTAATTACCTGCATGCCGATGAAACACCTATCAAAGTGATGGATAAGGATAAGAAAGGTGAAACACATCGCGGGTATTACTGGGTATACCAGAACAGCATTGCTAAAACGGTATTGTTTGACTACCAGGAAGGCCGTGGCAGAGAGGGGCCGGTTGAAATACTCAAAGATTTTAAAGGCTATCTGCAAACCGATGGCTACGTAGCATATGATGTTTTTGCTAAAAAGCAGGACATTACGCTAATCCATTGCATGGCACATGCCCAGCGTATGTTTAATGACGCGTTGGATAATGATGAAGCCCGTGCTTCTCACGCCATGGAGGAGATACAAAAATTATATGTAATTGAACGCATCTGCAAGAAGCAGCAGTTGAACTTTGAGGAAGTAACGGAAGTTCGCAGGATCAAATCTGTTCCTATCCTAAAGTCAATGGACTTATGGCTGCAACAGCAATATGTACAGGTCTTACCTCAAAGCGCTATCGGCAAAGCGATCGCCTATAGTCTGCAACGATGGAAAAGGTTATCGACCTACGTCAATGACGGCAAACTGAACATCGACAACAATCCAGTTGAGAATAGTATCCGCCCCGTCGCCCTGGGCAGAAAGAATTATTTGTTTGCTGGTAGTCATGAAGCGGCTAAAAGAAGCGGCATGCTATACTCCCGCATGTATGCGTTGATCGCCCAATGTGAATCCAGTGGGTTAAGTGTAAAGCAATTTTGTAAAGAACAGGCCATAACCGCTGCCACCTATTACTACTGGCATAAAAAATATCATTCCCCTGATGTAGCGCAAAGAAGCAAAGAGACAAGTCGCAATTTTTATTCTTCCCACTAAAGCTTGTCATCATTCTATAGACGTGATGCTACACAAAAAACACCTTAAGATAAATTCCTCTGGGGTAGGTCCTTAAAAAAACGGTGTATTATTTTGCTTTCGGAAAACAAAATGACCCACGCAGTAGAAAACATAATAATTAAATCGACGCGAAAACTTTTATGTTCATTATACCAGATTTCAAGAGCGCCTTTATAAGGAGCTATTACCTTCTCATAAAACTCATGTGGTGGTAAAGATGACTCTGAAATCAGTTTCTCTTCATCACGAAATACAACCGAACCAATTCCAGTAATACCCGGCTTAGATTCATAAATTCTATATCGTATACTTTCAGGATAGGCATTAAAAGTCCTATCAACAAGTGGCCTGGGGCCCACAATACTCATGTCCCCTTTTAATACATTTAAAATCTGGGGTAGTTCATTTATTTTTGTCTTCCGCAGGAATTTCCCTAGCGGTAAAAGTCGGGGATCATTTCGAAGTGTAATAGACCCCGTTCCCATGTTGGGGCTATTCTTCAACATGGTGGCGAACTTAATAATGTCAAAATAAGTGTTTTTGAAGCCAATCCTCTTTTGATAGTAAAAGATAAACCCCTCTCCAGATAATTTCAAAATCAGAATTATTGGAAGCAAAAAAGGAAGCAAAAATAGAATAAGAACCAGTGCCAACAAAAAATCGAACAAACGCTTAATAATTGAATACATACCTGTTTACATTTTTTGATCAAGATTAAGCCCTGTTTCAATGTGCCTGAAATCCGGCAACATGGCATTTAACAACTCAACCAAACTCGATTTTTCAGAATTATTAGTCTTGAAAAAATCTTCAATTTGTTTCACAACTAAGCTAGCCGCTTCTATTGACATCCTCTCTTTTACTTTTATAACTCCTAACGAATTATATAAATCCATATCAGGCTGCTCTGAATCGGTATAAAACTCCTCATATAATTTTTCGCCGGATGTTTCACTACCAAACAAATAAACGGGGTAAGCATTAACTTGTAGATTTGCAGCTTTTACCTTCGCCTCCTCTTCACTTCCACAAATATCTACTGTTAACCCAAACTGGGCAAGAAAAGGCTCAATAATGGAAGCAAAACTGACTAAATCATCTTCAATTGACAATTTAGGAAAAAAGATATCCCCGCTAGTCCCTAAAATACATGCCAACAGACAAATCTCCCCTGCTTCCGATGGAGATACAAAATATCGCTTCACGTCTGAAGGACAAGAAAGAGGTTGTTTCTTCAAAATACGTTCAAAAAAACCAGCCAAGAGGCTCCCATTCGAAAAAGCTACATTTGCAAAACGAGCTGTCGTTATCTTAAGCTTATTAGAGTAAGCCATGATAATATTTTCCATTAACTTTTTGCTTGCCCCCATAATATTAACAGGATTGGCAGCCTTATCGGTAGAAACACAAAAAAAGTGTTCCGGCGGAAACTCAACTAATAAATCCAATAAACGTTTCGCATTAATAACATTATTATTAATCATAGCTTCAATAGAAAAAAGATCCTTCTCACTACGAACATGCTTATGAGCTGCAAAATTTGCAACTATATGGAACCGACCTTCCTGCTTGAACAGCTTTTCAAAAATAATATCATTGAAATTTATAGGATATGTCTTAAGAACCTCAGGAAGATTTAAGTCTTTTGAACTTCTTAAATCCCTAACCAACTCAGTAAGCCCATTCTCATTTGTATCAACCACATAAAGCTTACGAACCGGATATTTTAAAATTGCTTTTATAAAAGAGGCTCCTATTGTTCCCGCACCACCTATAACCAATACATTCTTATCGGCAATTTCTTTATTTAGAATTTCGTGAGACGATAATATGTCACTAGCAAAAAAACTACTTTTACGCATTGTAACATTGTCTTTTATAAACATTTCTACATCGAAAACATCAGACGTCATCGCAATTATTTTTTAAATAAAAAAATATTTCAACCTAAATAAATTTATCCTTATTTCTAAACGACTGAAAAGTCCTTATCAACCCTTCTTTTGCACCAACAGGGAGCCCTTTCCCTAAAGCCTTTATCAATTTTGAGTTCTCAACAATATAGCTACTTGTCATCTTATCCAGCTTATCCGTATTTATAGGCAATCCCAAAATATCACCCAATTTAAAAATGGCCTTTATAAAGCGTTTCGAAACCTTATATATATGAATCCTCTTGTGAGAAGCATTAGCAATTAAACTAATTAACTCATTCGTTGATAGAGGAGTATCGTCTGCAATATTATAAATACCAGAATAGATATCATTTCTTTGAACAAGTTCGTTGATCACAAAACAAAAATTTTCAACACTGCAAAATGACCTCTTATTTTGAAAAGCCCCAAATACCCACGGCACTCCTTTATTTACAAAACTATACAATAAGTTCATGTTTCCTTTATTGCCCGGCCCATGAACCATACAGGGACGAAGTATAAAATATGACTTACCTTCAGGAGGCTTATTTGCCATGATATATTCCTCTGCCATTAACTTTGACTTGCCATACGGAGATTGTGGGGAAGGAATAATGTCCTCTGTCAGAGATTCTGTACAGTTATCCCGAACTGCCTTGACAGAGCTTACAAAAATAAATATCCGAGAATCAGACTTTAAGAACACATCATACAGCTGCCTAGTCAATTCAAAATTTGCCTTATAATATTCGTCTTCCGCACTGCTATTCTTCACATCATGTGCTTTCCCCGCCAGATGAATAACAACATCGCCCAGCAAATCAACATATGATCCATCATAAATTTGCGGTCTTCCTATTTTTACAATTTCAACGTTTAGATTCTCCTCGAGATAAGAAGAAAGATTTCTACCGATAAAGCCACTACTGCCGGTTATTGTGATTTTCATGATTGTCTAAATTAAAAATAAGGCTGGCAATATCATTCCAAATAATTTCCTGTTGAAAGTTTTTTTCAACAAATATTCTTCCGTTCCGACCGTGCTCTTTTGCTATCTCTGGATTATCCAGGTAATATTTCATTTTGTTGGCTATGTCAGTAGGATCGTTCTCTATAAAACAACCTGTTTCCCCATCCCGGATAGAATCACAGCACCCTGTAACCCTTGTTGTAAGTACAGGCAATTCCATAGCCGAAGCTTCTAATACAACCGTTGGAAATCCTTCCCTATAAGAAGGTAAAATAAAAAAATCCATCATTGAATAAAACAACTCCACTTCATCAATCAATCCTGTACAAATGATTGATTCATCATTTCTCAATACCTCTTTAGTCCGTTCTGGTAAAGAATCCCTGTCTTCGAACGGACCGGCCAATAACAGTATTATATCACTGTACTTTTCCCTTAACAAACGCCAACCACCAACAAGTTCATTAATGCCTTTATCATTAACTAACCTTCCTACATACCCTATAATTTTTTTGTCACTATTAATCCCATATTTCCTTCGAACTTCTTCAACTCGCTTATGACACACTGCCGTCTTATTAAATCTCCGCAAATCTATCCCATTACATGTCCCTCTATTTAGAATAATATTCTTACCTGCATCACTAAGCGCTTCCCTGTTACTTATCTCTAAAACAGAAGGGCTAACACAAACAACTTTACTCGCCAACATGCCAGTTAATTTCTCAATGCTTTTGAGCAGGACCTTTTTCATCCCCTTAGAGGTCTCGTACATCAGGCCATGTCTAAAGTATATCCTGTTCTTTCTTCCCGCTAGATAAGAAGCTGTCATAGCTAGTAAACCTCCTTTAGGGGTATGCCCTATTACAACATCTATCTTGTTTTTTCTTATTACCCTTACAAGTTCAAAGACAGACTTAACATCTTTTATAATATTAATCTCTCTGGCAACTGTTATTGGAATCGAAAAAAAATTTTTTTCTTCAGCATACTGATTTAGAAACTCAGATGGTGTACACGCGACATAAAACGACACCCCTTTATCCCTTAAAAAATCAAATTGCCCTCCAATATAGTAGGGCAAAACGAAAGAGATGTTAACTACATGTAAACACTTCATAGACCACAATTTGAGAAAGAGGTTCCGTTACCCCATCCTTTTTTCTTTCCTAAAGAACTATTGTAACACCTTAATAATTGAGAAATGAGCTGTTAAAGACTTCTTAGCTGCTCTCTATAAAATTCGAACTGCTCTCTTGTTTTTACATAGTGAAATGACACTGCATTATTGATGTTTTCTTTACTTAAATTGTAAAAATCAACAGGCTGGCTATGAAAAGCGCTATCGGCCTCCAGAATTACACTTTGTGATTTCTTTACATTAATTCCCAGTGATACGTCTGAATAATCCGTAAAATACATGCGAAACCTAGGTATAACAGCAAATACTGTATTATGAATCAGATAACCAGCTCCTCCACTAGGATAGCAAAGTCCTTCATGTTTTCTCAAAAACGGATTCCCGGTATTCCTGGATTGTATCAGCATTTCGCCCAGAATTGTATTAGGCTGAGTCCATTTTTTATCGCCATCAAGCTTCTTTAACAGCTCCTGTATGTTTACAAAAGTGTCGTCATCCACACAAAAAATACTCTCATATTTACCTATTACCCCAAAGCGGGAGGTTATATTAAGTATGTTAATGTGCTTCATTTCATTACTTTGATATTCGTCTGAATAAGATACTTTAAGAACGTTATTATCCAAATCCCAATAATCAGCATAAAATAAAAAGTCACACTGCAGAAAACCTGAGTAATATTCTTTTAAATAAGCAACCCGCTCTTTTGATTTGCCACCATGTAGTATCAAAATCAGCACCTTGTTTCCTTTATACTTATTATCCAAGAAATTCAGACATTTCCTGACAAGGAATTTATCCAAGAAGTAATAATAGGCAATCCTCCTGATAAGACCCAAGCAGTATGAAATATGCGATTTTTTAATTCCCATTCTAAACTAATATTGAATATTTATAATCAAAACTATCCCCTTCATTGTTCATACAAATACGAAAAACTTAAAATAGGAAACAAGTTTTGGAAAATTGAGCTATCTGATTAATCAAAATGTTCTGCAAGACTGAATGCAGCCTCAATCGCTTTGTCCATGTTATAGTATTCCCATTCCGCAAATCTCCCTAACAAGTAGATGCCCCGCTTTTCCAATGCTTTTTTCGCCTTACCTACTTCTTCCCTTGTTCTATTGTCTTGTATCACATAGGAATTAGGTTCATAATTACAAGCAAGTGCCTTTAAATTACCTGGTAATTTTTTGCTTTCCTCCAGCATTTTTTCATAGCTTACCTTGCCCGAGAACTCCACAACACAAGTGGTTCTCTTACTTCCTTTATTATTACTACTACTAAAATTACCAGTGTAAATAATTCTGTGCGCCTCTGTAAAACTCTCAGGTATATACAACCACGAAACATCTGTTGCATCAGTTTCACAGAATAGATTAGAGGTACCATTCGAACGCAAGTTTTCGAGATACGCAACATCCACATCGCTTTCTGCAAGAATAGATTTACAAAAAGCAGGTAGCTTTCTTATATCACCACAATATATTAACTTATCAAATGAAGCACCGTTTACCTCTAAATGCCCCTCCATTTCTGTCACAACGTTAACAGCTGCACCTGAATGAATCTGTAGCTCTTTCTTAAACCTGTCGACAATGAACTGTGATCCTCCGTCTTTAGGATAAAAGAAGCTGGCGTGCACCATCTTCTCTTCCTCTATCCTTATGATATTACTATATAATATTTCAGCATAATCCGGCATAGGCAACTTACCTTCCAGCCATTCCATAGAAATAGTACCTAAGTCAGTTTTCCAGATCTTATAGTTATATGGCTGAAAGTAAATATCGAACAGTGTTTGTCCAAAATTCCCTTTTAAAAACAATTCAAAGTTCTCATATTCAAAAGGTGATTTTCCGGGACGTTTAGAAAGCTCTAACAACTCCTTGGTAATATCTTTAACCAAAGACGGTTTCATCAGATAAACATAGTTTTCGATAGGATATCCTATAATTGAATTATTGAAAAAAACTTTGGCATTACGCTTCACCTTCACAAACTCACTATCTTTATCAAAATGCCCCCAAAACCAGTTCAGCACTTTTTCGTTCTTTGAATTAAATACATGTCCCCCCACTTTATGAAAAAGGCAATCCTGCACTCTTTCACACTTAATAAGCCCACCAGGTTGCTGTTCTTTTTCAAATACCTGCACATCATGCTTGTCTTTCAACAAATTAGCAATGCTTAAGCCAGAAATTCCACTCCCTATAATACCTATTTTCATTACTATAATTTCAGATTAAAATTTGCACCAAATAGCAACTCCGTAAAACTTATATTTTAAAGATGAAGTTAATAGCTGCATCTGATTAAAACCTTTATTCCGGCCGAAGCAACTGGCATATCTTATCTCCGTCAATACTCCCTGCCACATTTCTAAGTCTATAAGAGCCAAATATTATTCTCTTGAAGAACTTCCTCTACAAAATATGTGTCCGAACAAAAATTAACCCAATGGATAGCTATACTTTATTTTATAATAAATCCTCTTAAGATAAATAACCATTAAAGCGACCATTTTGGTTGAATACGATACTGAATGATTCTTGAAAAAATCATTCAGAACTAACAAGGTCAATTTTGTTCCCCAGAATAAATTAGCCGTAATATTAGAGTTATGTATCCTGTACTCAACCAAAGCCTCCTTAATCATAAAAACATCTCCCTTGTTAACTATCCGCAACCATAAATGGTAGTCCTCTACAGCTTTAAAAGTAACAGTATCCGGGAAAAAGCCTACTTTGTTTAGAATCCCCCCCCTAATAACCACAGACGAATACGTTATATAGTTCGTAAGAAGTAAAGACCTAAGACTCAATTTTTTAGGTATCCAATTTACATTATTGGCTATTCTATTACCTTTTCCGTCAATCGTATTTCTTAAGGAACAACAAAGCAGTAGTCCAGGGCAACCATCCAATATTGCTACCTGCTTTGCTATTTTATCAGGGTACCACAAATCATCATCATCGCAAAAAGCAATGTATTGTCCCAAGGCCTTTTGAATACCGAAATTCCTGGCCTTTGCAGGATACCCGCAATGCTCAACCCAATAATAATTAATTCGTCGATTATTTAGACTAGTAATATATTCAGCCACGTCTTCTTCCATTCCGTCGCCAACAACGATCACTTCCAAATTATAATAACTTTGGCGAAGTATAGACTCAACAGTCTGCCTTAAATATTCTAATCTCTTATATGTTACCACTACTACAGATACCAAATCAGACATATTAAAACAATTACCCTTTAATCTTAATCCAAGCATCAAGTAATAAATCACAATTTGAATGCCCCCCCTCATTTGTCCATCGGTCAGGACAAATCACAATCTTTTCTTCATTATTATTTAACCATGCTCCCCACCAACTAAAAGAGCTATTGGCAATAATATTATGGGTGCAATTAGACATTATATACATGTCTTGCCAACTATCAGCGCCTTTATTCCAATCAATAAAATAACTATTTTGAGTAGAAAAATTCGCCTGGCACCACCGAATATCATTAGAAAAGAAAACCAAAGAGACATCAGAAAAGTGAGATGTAAAATAGTTGATGGCCTTTTGGTAATATGATACAGAACAAATACTCCCCAATAGCGCATGATTCTCTTTATTCAAATAGTCACCACGCCTTACGTGAATAGCTACAGTTATCCTCCCACGCTGTTCCTCCAAAAATTGCTTGTTGTGAGTAGAGACACGGTTCTCATCAAAAACGAAATCCGCCTTAATTGATTTGACTATGTCTTGAAAATAAAATGGAGACTGCCAATATCCTATGAAACGAAGTACACTTTGGGATGGGGGCTGCTTTAAGTACCTGCTATGAAAACTATAAAAATTAGTTTTTTTTTCCTTAACAATTTTATGCCCCTTTAAAGCACAAACAATTTGAGCTACTTTAAAGGTATCCGGCAGAAACCTATACAATTTATAATCCTTATAAAAACAGAGCTTTACATCAAAAACTTTATCAAGTTCGAAACCATTATGTGGGTCAATGTATTTGTAGTATAATAAAGAACCAAACGTATTTATATCATTTGCCAGTAGCCTCTTATAAAAAGCATATTGGAACATCTGATTCCCAAGGCCTCCCATAAAATCTATTACTTGCATAAAATTACTATTTATCACATCCACTTGATTCCAACATTATAATACCATTCCTAATTTCCAATATCGCCAATCAAAGAAGAATTTAGGCCAGACGACTTCTGATTCTCTTAGCAGGCACCCCCGCTACGATGTCATAAGAAGCTACATTGCCAACAACCACCGACCCTGCTGCAATAATTGCACCTTTACCGATAACAACTCCATCTACAACCGTGCAATTTGCTCCAATCCAAACATCATCCTCAATTACGATCCCTCCTTTATTTGTTGAAGGTTGCAACATCATTGGCTTTGATATATCGTCGAATCCATGCCCCCCTCCGGCCAGCATTACATGAGGAGCTATCATTACATATCTGCCTATTTTGACATCTCCATATATAGTTGTATAAGGATTTAGTTGTGAGAAATCACCTATGTAAATCCCCCCCCTATAACCTGCCCACAACACGACTCCCTTATTAATCCGTACCCTATTCCCTATATATATGCTTTTCAGATTTCTACAACTCACCGATATCGAAATGCTTGAGCCAAATCGTATTTTACCTAAAAACAAATATCTTAAAGGAAATAAAAGAAGATTTATAGTAAATGTAAAAACAATACTAAAAACCTTCTCAAGCAAAAGATATTTATAGGCAGGATGCCTTTTAAACCTTTCGCCAATTATCCTAAGCCTTCCTTTTTCAATCATTATTTCTTTCGATAAAAATCAACAAATTTCAAAAAATATCCAAGTACGCAATTCAAAAAAGCAAACCTCCAAAAAGGCTTATAGTTAATCTGAGGTCTGCTGTATTTCACCTTAATGGAGCTACTACATTTATAAGGATATGTCTTGCTAAAAACCTCTATATCCCTCAACGTAGCCTTGGAAACCGCTTCTTTGGAAAGTTTTGGCAAATGAACCAGGTGCCCGGCATAGCACTCTTCTAATGCTATCACCTCCCAGCCTCTTCCCTGTAGCCTCATGACAACGTCGCCATCTGCACAATAAAAGTTGTACGCTTTTTCTTCCAAATAATCTATCTCTATCAAGGCTTGTTTATTATAGAATCCATGATTTATAGCTATGTAATCTTGAGGTAGGAAGCCTACCCGATAATACGCCTGTCTGGGGTATTCTCTAAAATAAAAGGCTCCACCACCAATACGCTGTCCCTCTTTAGTTCGTTTAGCTAATTCATCGTATCCCTTTTGAATACATCCGTATTCTAAAATTAAATCGTCACTGACCATTACGACCCAAGGCGCACTGGCGTATTTAAAGCCAATGTTCATAAACTCACCCCAAGAGTGAGCCAATATATCAATGCCATCTTGATCTTTGATCTTAAAGTTAGGTTGAATGAAAGTTAGAATATTTTTTTGCTTAGCAAGCCAGTCACATGTGCCATCAGTAGACCCACCATCAACAACAATTATCTCCATTTTCCCTTTAAAGCCGTTATTCTGAATGCTAGCTATGGTAGCTTTTAATAGATTTTTTCTATTTTTTGAGCCAAGAACTACAGATATATCAAATTTATAATTTACCATATTTCAATAAATTATCTCCTTTTATTTCGAATTCAATTTCTGCATCAGAATAACTATTAATCCGTTTAGAAAAACAACATCCAATACAAATCCAAACTAACAAATACCTTAAAGAAAAGGCCTGGTTACTTTCTATAGAGATGCCTAACATGTTTACTAGAACAAGCAACGCACAAGCTTTTACAAATCCATTTTTTGAGAAAAAAAGACCTTTAACAATAGCACTCAAACAAAATAGAGCAAACAGCATCAGACTAATTATACCGCCTTTTAAAATAATATTCAAATAGCCCGTTTCGATATCCATCCTATAGTCTTTTTCTTCTTCTGTTCTCTTATCGCTTTCCCCCTCGTTATAGTCAATACTCGGACAATAATACTTAGCAGCCATACCTTTACCAATAACGTAATCTAGCGGCTTCATATCTTCATATAGGCAATCTTCAACTACCTGTCTGGTATTCGCATCAATCCGCTCGACTAGCAGGGAAAATGTAGAGAAAAGATCCGAGGCATATTTTTGATAACCTCCCACCAGTACCACTACTACTAAAAATATTATCAAAGCATTACGAATGATGTACCTTCTGTAGAAGTAAAAAATATGCAGCATTAAAGCCATAAAAGCAAAAAGACCTAAAGTAAATATCTGATTTCTTCTTGCTAAAAACAGAACGGTAATAAAGCAAACTAGAAAGATAAATAAAGTCCAAATTTTTATTCTTCGCTTCTGATAAGCATAACACAACAACAAAAAACAATTTGGGAACGCAAGTTGTTTCGATATGGCTTCATAGTTATTCACATCATCAAAGACAGCTCTCGCTCCAAAAAGAACCAAGCATATAAAAAAGATATCATACACCACTATTATTTTAAAAAGGACTCTAATAAATGAAATATCCTTATTTATATACAGAAAAACAATAGCGACAAAAGGCAAAAAGAACGTCGGGCTCACGAATAAGCGAGCCAGTATTCTGGGGTCAAGGCTTAATCCCCGCAAAACAATTATCCCATACCAAGACAATGTTAATGCAAACAACCAATAAACAATCGGAGAGGCATCCGTTGTATCTAAATTTTTAATAATTATAAATAAAGAAAGTAAAGATAATAAAGAGGTAGACAGCCTATAAAACAAGATAGGGAGCCCAAAAACGGAACTTACCGAAATAGAAACACTGTATAGCAAAAATACTATACTAAAATATCTGAAATAGTCTTTCTTGTAAAAAATAATATCTCCTAACATCTACTGATTCTTCATTTACTAATGTCTCGCTCAGCGCCAACTAAAGACAATATCCTTTGCGTATACGCCCGCCATGTTAGTAAATCATTTACTTTGCTCCGCGCAGAGCGACAGATGGCCGCGTTCTTTTCCGGGCTGGAAAATAGTTGTTCAATTGCATTAGCAATTTCTTTTGGCTGGCACGGATTTATAACGCACCCATCGACCTCATTTTCTATGATATCCGCTGCTCCGATGTTATTAGTAATAACAACTGGCAAGCCGGCTGCAACCGCTTCAAATACAGAAATACCCCATGTAAACCCATTATTCACGAAAGCAAATACATCAGCATGTTTATACAGTTTTTTTAATTCCTGATCACTAACATAATCTAAAAAATTAACATACTTATCTATTTTTAATTGCTCTCTTATACCTAAAAGCATTTTAAAATAGGTAGGGCTCTTATCTTGAGCCCCTACTATATTCAATTGAACGATTATTCCTCTTTCTATTAAAGAAGACACGGCATAAAGCAAATCTTCATATCTTCTATGCGGAAAGATTACACCTACAGACAAAATGGTATAGACTTCTTTTTTGCCATAAACTCTATCATGCGATAATTCTTCAAACCATTGCAAGTCAGCTCCTGCATATACTAGCGCAGCGTTTCGCTTGACCCTTTGTTGTACGAGATTGCGATTGAAACTATCATAAACTGCAAAATGATCAACGTAAGCCGTTCTTTTACTGATAATTTTATGGTTGATAAAATCAGGCGTTAAGGTTACCAGTTTAGCTATAATGGATTTTACACTCCTATTGCCCGCAAAATGCTCGGTCAACCAGCTTTTTGTATCCAAAAAGTCATAAGATAATTGGTTATTCAGCATCCAGACAACCTTACTTTCTTTTTCATTTGACTTGTAAAAAGGTAACAAATGAAGCGAAGGCTCATCGTGTAATATTAGACCATTTAAATCAGAGGCCATTAACCTGGCTAAAGAACGCATCTTTATAATGCCATTCACTTTGGAAAAAATAGTTTTAATTACATGTTCGAACTTCGAACTTTTTTTTACAGTCCCCTCTGAAAGAGCGATAATATTGACATCTTTAATAATATCTGGGTAACAGCGTTCCCTATTTAAAGACAGCGTATATATAATAGCCTCATATCCTCTTTTTGTCAACTCCTGATACATTCTCAGGACCAACTTCTGGTATCCACCTGTTGTGTCAAGATTATTTACAACAATTCCAATCTTCATAATGACGGTCAGATTATTTTATATGACTTCTTTTAGTACACATGGCTATTTCTTCAACTTTTCAGAAATTTCGAAAATTACATTTTTCATTTGGTGATGAAAGTTTTGCCTTGAAAAGACTTCAGATGCATAAGCCTGACTTTTAGTAATCATATCCTTTAGTTCTACATTTTTTTTCTCGTTGATACATTTTAATGAGGTTACTATTTCTTCAACAGAACACTCATTTAAAAGTATTCCCATAAACTCGGTAATAGAGATTCCTACATTTTTGCTTATAATAGGCAAAAAGCCATATTGCATGCAAGTAACTGCGGCCGTAGCAGTACCTTCACTACACGAAGGAGCGATAAACGCAATAACATACTGAGTAATCTCTTTAAATCTTTCGCTCCCCGGAAATAAATACCCATGGCTCACTATATTATCAGTATTCCTGATTATTTCTCCATATGCATTCATAAAGTCACCCTCTTCTTCATATGGACCAACCAGATGCAGTTTGCACTCTGGACAAATCAAAAACGCCTCTAAAACCAAATCCAGTCCTTTATGAACAGCTCCAGCACCTGCATACCATAAAAACTCTTTACGGAACTCAATTTTCGCAGGAGTTCTCACATAATTTAACAGAGAGCCTGTACCTGGTATACAATTTATTTTGCCTTGAATTTCCAAGGGAAAGGTGGAAACAGTAGTTGCATTACCTATTAATGTCAATGTGTCTGCCTGAAGTATTGACGTGTGAAAAATATGAATATCTTTTTCAGGAACAACCCTTCTTGGCTTAACCTCAAAACCTTTTCTGAGTTTCAGATTTTTTATTCGTTTCAATTCAGCTTCTTTCGCAAATAAGGGATCAGAGCCCGTCAGATGCAAAATTTTATGCGTTGGCAAATTAGAATATTTCTCTATATTTTTAAATATATCAAACACAATATCGTATTTCTTCGACACAGCAAAACGATCATCAAGAAAGGAAATACAATCTACAACATATCCAAACTCATTAAATATTCTGGCAATCTCCCTGCTTTCCCACAAATTACTATGGCCTCCAAACCTTCTGTCATCTTCTTTCCATAAAAGAGGCTCCGGAATATAATTTATCAATACACGACCAACAGGGGGAATTGACTTATTGTTATAATAATCTAAAACGCGAACAGGTTTATAAGCTTTATATAAAGCCCATAAACGACGTAAAATATTCTTTAACTTAGTTATCATGTCTGTTACTAAATATTTTCAACCAAACTAGCCTGATAATAAATGGAAAGGAAAGCGTATAAGCAAACACTATAGACCACACGGCCCCTGTTGCAGCCGATTTAGGAATTAACCAATAGGATGTCACTAAAAAAACAACCAATTGAAAAACCGATATTGCTGCCATTTGCTTAGTTAAACCCAATGCCATAATCAAAGTACCTAATCCTCCTCCGGCAATTAAACCACAGGCACACCATATAGCAAACGGCGCCCTTAATGAAAGAGGAATGAGAATATCTTTATGAAGAAATATATTTAATGCGTAATTCACTGCAAAAATTAAAAAACAAGCAGCCAGACAAGAATATAAAAATGCGTATAACACATAGTTTTTAATAATGCTAAATATAGCTTCTCGCATTCTAAGATTAGCGAATTGATTAAGTTTAGCCCACAGAGGCTGTTGAAGTACAGTGAAAGGTATTTGAACGGCAGCCATCACCTGTGACATAAGCCCAAAGAATGCTACTGCCCCAACACCATGATATGAAACAATTAAAGTTAATGGCAATGAACTCAAAAGCATACCAGCAGATTGCATGAGCAAGTAATGAAAACCCACCTTAGATATCCTTCGTATTTCTTTAAACATGGCCCCTACCCCCTCCCAAGCTAAATAGTATATCTTTTTACGTATCAATCTGAAAATCAACAATGCTGCTGCAAACAACATTGTTCCCGTTAAAAAAAACACAAGAAAGGGTAAAGACAGCTTTTCATAAACCCCATATAAAATCCCAGCTAAACTAATTAAATTTCCTATAAGTATATATGTTTCGGTAAGCGCGCCCTTTTGAAGAGTATAGGGAATTTTCAATACTATTTGAGAAATAAGCTGCATGTAGAACATTATCAGGGCAATAAATGTTGCAGATGCAACCTCATGCTGGGCAATGAGACTTTTAAGATGAAAAATGGCATTAAGATCAATAAGTGGTAATGCGATTAAGGTGGCAACAATTAAAATTATTACTGTGCCCAGGAAAAAAAACAAAACATTTGTGATAAGTAAATTAGCTCTTCCATTTTTATCTTCTGTATAAAACCCAATAAGCTCATTCACAATTGCTGAACCTATTCCAAAATCAAGAAACATAATATATCCAGATATGGATGATATTGTCATCCATAATCCAAACCTTTCCACCCCAAGATAATTAAGTAGGAGCGGAATGGTGATAGTACGAACGCCGATACTTACCAACCTATTAATGACTCCTATCCCAGCAGACTGAAAAATACTACCCCATAAAGAAGTCTTATTTAATTCATTTTTTAAAAAAGCACCCATCAAAGTTTATTAAATAATACTTCAAAAGTCGACTAGAAAAAAACTAGTTAGGAAAATATTCAGAACGATATTTTAATGGCAACAGCTATTCTGCTCCCATAGCACTCCGATAAACCAATTGAAACAATAAGAAAAATATGCACGCCCCCCCCCCACAAAGCCGCCGGCAATCAGAGATAATAAGCGGCTCGGCTTTTGCTTCAACAACGGGTAAACAGGGGTATCTATAATTTGAATCAAAGGAGTTTCTTTACGTAAATTAACTTTCGCTACTTCGGTATTCTTTACCAGCTCAGTCAAAATAGCAGTATTAGCCTGCACGTCTACCTGACGCCTTATAGACGGCGTACGTTTTACATTCAATGCAGGATTTAGATTATAGGTGTTATCATTGGCGACAGCCACACCTGTTATAGCATTATTCAACTCGTTGCGAATTGAATCTGATTGTCTTATTAAAATGTCCAAATTAACTTTCGCCCTTTTACTCTTTGTTGCTATATAGAAGTCAGAAACTTCAGAAGCCAATCTTTCAGCAAACGCTTTTGAGAACAATTCATTTTCTGTCTTTACCTCCACACTGATAATAGATATTTTCTTATTCTTTTGTGCCACAGCAAGTTCTTCTTTAATAATACCTTTTGAAATGTTCATCAAAACACTATCTTGTTGTCGTGAAAATTTCGATCTGTCTGCATCAGGCAAAAACTGCAATGTCTCATTCACTTCAGGCTGTTTCTTTGACCAATCCTTACGCCACCCTTTAAATTGAATATATAATTCCGCCAAGCTGATTTTTTTTCCATCACTCACTATCGGACGGAGCAAAGTTTGCTCTACCAGCTTTTTAGACATCATTAGTTCAACAATATTAGCACCACTGAAAGCACCGCCGGCATTTCCCCCTAAATCAAATCCGAGAGAACTAGCAATACCTAAAGCTCCATTAATACCCATTGAACTGCCTTTTTCATCTTCTAAAGCATACGTAAGAACTGCTGTATAAACCGGCTTTTTAGAAGTTGCATAAATAAATCCGATGGCTCCACCAACCAACCCAGTTATTAAAACAAGTCGCCACTTAGATACTAAGTATCCAATCAGTCCCTTTAGTTTTAGCACTAATTCTTTAAGAGTTACTTCACCTTTATTTTCAGGCATATCCCCTATCTATTATTTTGAAATATTTAATATGGCAATCACTACTCCGGCCAACGAAGCTATACCACTTGTTATACCAATGGTTTCTCCAACAGACAATCCTTTTCGTTCTCTCTTCTTAGGCACGATCACTTCTGCACCAGGCATGACCTTGGGGTAACTTCTAAATAAAAAAATATGCTTAGTCGAAGCAGCCCGTCCATTAGGATACAGGACAAATATTTTTCCCTTCCTGGCGTAATCAGATGTTCCTCCGGCAGCAGACAAATAGTCCTTGACATTATATTGCCTGTTGTATGGAATTTGCGTGGGAGAAAGTACGCTACCGCTGATACGAACCTGTGCATCAAACTTAGGAATATATAATTCATCCCCGGGCTTTAAAACCAGGTCTTCAGTCCCTCCAGGATGACTCATAATCCAATCCAAATCCAAAGGAATTTGATCGAAAGCTTTATCTATATCGATTAACATCGAATTTGTAGTGTCCTTTAAATTTGTTTGTATTTTATTTATTTTATCTTTCTTTAAAGATTTATCCATTTCACTTAGATATCTTTTAAGATATCCTCCAGCCAAATATGCCTCTGGAGTAAAACCACCGGCTCTCCGAACCAAATCACTAACTTTTTCCGAACGCCTGGACATTACGTACGGACCAGGATATTGTACCTGGCCGCCAACACTTACGGACTGCAATGCCACGTACCCGGGCTTCCTGCGAATAGTCACAATATCAAAAGGACGTAGTTGCACATTTTGCGAAGCTACTGATAGATCCTCTCCATTCTTGATCTCAAAAATTTCGCTTGCACGCTCATCCTCAGCCGTTAAAGTATCCCTTTTAAGAAGCCTCGCAATCTCTATTTTTTTTGGCTGAGCTGCGTCAGTCAACCCGCCAGCCAAAATGACCAGGTCCTTCAACGACAAACTATCAGCATACGTATATTCACCAGGGCCCCGAATCTCCCCCTGTATAGAAATCTTATACTCATCTCTTAGGTCTAGCACAGACGTAATTATAATTTCATCCTCACGTTTTAGCTTCAGATTCTGTCCGACATCATTATTTAATGCCCCACGTACATCAAAAGACAAGATTTCTTTCGTAAAATCGTCCTTTAACCTTATAACCTGTGCTCTGACAGTATAAGCCTCCTCTTTTAGACCATCGGCACGACGAATCAAATCTGCTATGGTCATCCCTTCCGTGAACTCAAAAAAGCCACCACGAAATACAGCCCCAGATATGCTCACTCTATTACTAAATCTACTTAGAAGCTTAGAAACGGTAAATATATCCCCTGAATGAGGAATATAAGACAAGTAGCTAATCGCATCCATATCTTTCACACTTCGCTCCCTATCAGTTAATTGTACCACTTTTACTGCGGCTTTATATGCCGTATCTGTAAATCCGGATGAATATTGAAGCAAGTCGGCAAATGTTTCATTTGACAATAATTCAAAAATTCCTTGTCGCTTTACCTGCCCTTTAATCTCAACACGCTTCTTGTACACAGGTATACGAATAACATCATTATCACGCAAACGGACATTGTCGTTTTGATCACCATTTATCAGGAATTTGTATAAATCAATTTTTCGTTCTGGCTTGTTATTTCTAATCAACTCAATTTCTCTGTAACTTCCAAACTCCGAAGGCCCTCCGCACATATATAGTGCATTAAAAACAGTAGCAAGAGAAGATAGAGTATAATTACCTGGCCTATTACTTCCTATAATCGTAACTTTAATACTCCGTATGCGTGACAAATTAACCGATAACTTGGAGCTGCCAGTACGTAAAGTTGGGTAGGCAGTATTCCCCATAGCTTGCTTAATTCGTTCTGTTGCAGCTTCAATAGTCAACCCAAGCAGCTTAACTTGCCCAACATTAGGTATGCTGGCGATTCCCTCCGTAGAAATCGTTAACTCGATATTTGTTTCTTGCACTCCATAAACAGAGACTTGAATCTGATCATCAATCCCTAGTTCATAATTCATTGGTGTCGCAATTTTTAAATTAGGTTCAAAGCTCAAAGAAGCACTGGAAAATAGCTCCGCTCCGAAGATCTTCGAATCTATTGGCTTTCCATCTTCTCTTTTGGTCAAAAATTCACTGCTATTTGTGGACCTATCTGCACTACCATTATTACTAACACTATTTCCCGCTACAACTGCACTTGTTGGCATTTGTATCCGCTGCCTCAACTTAGCAATCTCAGCAGCCGGCATACCCTTAGACAAAGCTATCTGTTCAGCCTGCTCTATAGTCACCCCTGACGATTTCAGCTGTTGCGTAAATTTTGCTATATCTGCATCAGATAATTGTTCCGCCTTAACCTGACTTAAATCGTTTCCCTTAAGCAGATCCTGAGCGCGAGCAAAGTTCAGCCCTAACAAAAAACTGCATAGCAAGGTCACGCGTATCATTTTCTTTATATTCATTATAATGCCAGATAAATCTATAATATAGGAAGAGGTGTTTAAGAATTGCCTGTCATGGCTTCGCTATCTCAGTCACAGTAGCAAATACCGCCCGGCTAAGGTTTTGAGTTCATACCGGCTACTTACAGGAAGTAAACTCTTTCTATTAGGGGGGAACGAAAACAGCCGGATCATGAAATCGCGGCAAATATAGGGGAATTTGTATCTTGTCAAAGAATGTTAATCTCCACATGAACAATCGTTATTATTCTCTCGATGTATTTCGGGGAGCTACCGTAGCCCTGATGATTCTTGTCAATAACCCTGGCTCCTGGAGCCACATTTATCCACCTCTTGAACACGCATTTTGGCATGGATGTACCCCGACCGACCTGGTTTTCCCCTTTTTTCTGTTTGCAGTGGGAAACGCTTTATCTTTCGTCATGCCTCGTTTTAGAGAATCTGGCACCTCTTTTTTCCTGAAAAAGGTATTCAAACGATCTGCGATCATCTTCTCCATAGGACTTTTGCTCAACTGGAGCCCTTTTTTACAATGGAGTGGAGATCAACTGGTAGGTAAATCCTGGGAAACCGTTCGCATTATGGGCGTCTTGCAACGAATAGCATTGTGCTACCTCGTTGCAGCATTGATCGTCTATTGGAAAAAGCCTAAAGGAGCTTTCACAATAGCCTGTATTATACTATTATTGTACTGGCTTATATGCCTGTGCCTGGGCGCTCCAGCCGCCCCGTTTAGCCTCGAAGGATATTATGGCACCCCATTAGATCTTCGTATTATAGGCTATAACCACATTTACAAAGGCGAGGGTATTCCTTTTGATCCCGAAGGACTAGCCAGCACACCCACCGCAATCGTTCAAGTCATCTCCGGATTTCTGGTAGGCCAATATATCCGGCAAAAAGGTAAAACTTTTAAAATGCTGACAAAACTCGCGATAGCTGCCATCGCCCTCACTTTTACAGGCTACTGCTGGGACATGCTATTCCCTATTAATAAGAAGATCTGGACTAGCAGTTATGTACTTTACACCAGCGGTTTAGCCATTTTTACCTTGGTGCTCCTGATTTATCTTATTGAATTTCAAAATATCAGAGCACGATGGATGCGTTTTTTTGACGTATTTGGCAAAAACCCATTGTTCATATTCGTCCTTGCAGGCCTCCTACCGCGATTGTTGGCACTCATCAGAATAAAAGACCATATGTCTCCGGCAGGAAAACAACTTTACATATCCCCGTTAGGATGGATATATCAGTACATCTGTAAACCCATCTCTTCTGACCTTAGAAACGGATCTCTGCTATATGCACTGATTATTATTCTTTTTTATTGGCTGATCGCATTCATCTTGGACAAACGAAAAATATATATAAAAGTATAGATTTTCAGCACTTTCCATCCTAAATACCAGGAACCCCTTACCTTCGCAAACGTAATTTTTTCTATGCAAGGCACAAAAACACTTACCGGCTTAATTATTCTTCTTGTTATTTCGACGGTCATAAAGGCTCAGTCAGACTATATACCCCTGCAAAACAAACAGTATCAGTTGCTGGACAGATTGGATATTCAACTGCAAAACGACTCAATTCTAGGCTTTACAACAACAAAGCCTTACAACAGGCAAAAAGTTACCGCCCGGATTGCAGAACTCATGTCCCTTGAAGAAGCAGGCCTGTATCCGGCATCACTTTCGCAGGTAGATCTCTACAATATGAAACGCCTGCTGATGAATAACGCAGAATGGGCGCCCCCCTACCTCGACTCCTTCGCCTCTCGCAAGCCTCTGTTGAAAACATTTTACAGAACACCTGCCAATATGTATGCCGTCAATACAGAGGACTTTACACTGAGGGTAGATCCACTATTGAACTTCGAATTCGGACATGCTAACGACGGCACTGGCAGCACATATATAAACGCTCGTGGTATCAGTATACGGGGGACTATAGCAAAAAAACTTGGCTTTTATACTTCTTTGCTGGAAACACAGGAACGTGACCCAGCCTACGTAAGAGCATTTGTTGATAAGTATGAAGCTGTTCCTGGTCAAGGCTATTTTAAACGCTCTGGCACAAAAGACTTTGACTATACCGACGCACGAGGAGGTATTACCTTCAACGCAGGTAAACACTTCGATTTCGTATTTGCTTATGATAAACTTTTCATAGGTAACGGCTATCGTAGCCTGTTTCTGAGCGATTTTTCTAACGCCTACCTGTTCCTTAAGGTCAATACGAGAGTCTGGAAACTTAACTATCAGAACATCTTTGCCGAACAAACAGCACCATTTACATATGCCAACGGCGACAATCTCAGACCCAAAAAATACATGGCCGCTCACCACCTGAGCTTCCAGGCTGCCAAATGGATCAATGTAGGCTTGTTCGAAAGCATAGCCTTCGGACGCAGCAACGGCTTCGAATTAGATTATTTAAACCCGTTTATCTTTTATAGAGCAATAGAAAGACACGAAGGAAGTCCCGATAAAGCCAGCGTCGGCTTGGATTTTAAAATAAATGCGATCAAAAACACCCAATTCTATGGCCAGTTACTAATAAATGAACTGGTAATGAGCGAAGTCCTTCATCCAAGCCGCGGAGACTGGCGCAATAAACAGGCACTGCAACTAGGAGTAAAATATATCAATGCTCTCGGAATCAGCAACTTAGACCTTCAGGCGGAAATGAACATCATAAGACCTTTTGTATACACGCATTACGACAGCGCAGGCTCATTTACACATTACAATCAACCCTTAGCGCACCCTTTAGGCGCCAATCTCAGAGAATTTATTCTTTTAGCTAAATACCAGCCAACACCACGCCTGTATATGCAGGGAAAACTTATTGCCTATAAACAAGGACTAGACTCCGCAGGCTTTAATTTTGGATCAAATCTTCTATTGAATTATAAAACCAGGGTTAGAGACCAGAATATTTTTATTGGTTCAGGCATACCCGTAAATAGCGTAACCTTAGGATTCAATGCCTCATATGAACTATTTGAAAATATGTTTGTAGATCTGAATGCAACCTACCGTACCTACAATGTTAAGGAGCAGCCCAATAGCAATGTTTTCTTCTATTCTATAGGCTTCAGAGCCAACCTGCAACGGCGGGAATTTAACTTTTAGGCGTATTTGTTTGGTTGTTAATCAAAAACATTCTACTTTGCACTCGGTTCTATTTCCCCCCAATTAGAATTTTATTCACCTAAAAATGCTAACTGCATGGAGCAGCTAATTATTGGGGGCGTTATTTCTTTCTTGGTCACTTTCTATGGAATACCTGTTGTTATACAAGTAGCTTCTGAAAAAAAATTATTTGACGTACCCGATGCACGTAAAGTGCATAAGGCTCCCATACCATCTTTAGGCGGCTTAGCCATGTTTTCTGGCTTTCTTATTGCCCTTCTATTAACTGTAAACATTGCAGGCAATACTAGTTTCCAGTATTATGTAGCCTCATTTTTAATCATCTTCCTCCTTGGAATGAAAGATGATATTATTATCATAACTCCTATTAAAAAGTTTGTTGGTCAGGCCATCGTAGCAGGCTTATTAGCAACAAAAGGCAGCTTGCTAATAACAAGCATGCATGGCTTTCTGGGAATCAATCACCTAGATCCAACAGCCAGCTACTTCCTTACATTCTTTACCGTAATCGGAGTAATTAATGCCTTTAATCTAATTGATGGCATCGACGGCCTGGCAGGTAGCCTTGGCCTGATAACTTCCGCAGTATTCGGAACCTATTTCTTTATCAACGGCGACCTTACACACGCTTTACTGGGCTTCACCTTTGCCGGCGCATTGGCAGCCTTCCTGATCTACAATTTCAATCCAGCTAAAATATTCATGGGCGACACCGGCTCTATGCTATTGGGTCTCGTAAATGTAATTCTCGTTATACGCTTCATAGAAATGGGCCCGGTATTTACAGCCCACCCCGTTTCCGCATCTCCTGCAATAGGCTTTGGCATATTGCTACTGCCGATTATGGACACCTTACGCGTATTTGGTATACGTATTTTACATCGCAGATCGCCATTTTCACCTGATAAAAACCACCTTCACCACATCCTCCTTGAAAAGGGAATGTCGCATAAGGCAATCAGCCTGTCCATAGCAGGAGCAAGCATTTTACCTATCACATTCTGCTTCTTGTTCCAAAGCTTGGGAAATACTGCTATTGTAACAGGTCTGATAGCATTCTTCTTCGCTGGCATCTATCTTCTGAAATCCGTGAAAGTCAGAACTCAGCAACTCCATGTTGTAAAAGATGAGGATGAAGAATGGAATGATTTGGCGATGCAGGAAGAACATCTGGCAGCCTCCTCTGTTAAATTGGTTCCATTTTATCAGAAGAAAGGAGCCAAAAAAGCCGTAGCTGCAGGTGAAGATGAACCATAAATAGAATGTTTAATCCTCAGGTTACTTCCTTAGCTATTTACGAAAACTTACAATAACATCATAGAAGCGCTTTCACCCGCTCAGGGAAAAAGCGCTTCTGCTTTTTCAAGGCTTTCCGGCTTCCCAACATCTATAAAAGTAGCCCCGGTATGATTAAAAGCCTGTACGCTATTTAATAACGCGACGGTTAAATATACATCCACCATTGAGAATTTCCCCTCTTGAACCATCAAAGGAAAAATAGCCGTATCAATAACATGAACACCACTAAACGCCTGCTGATGTAATGGCCGTTCATCACGTACAATCTTCTGCTCCCCCGTTTTCACATTCTCCCACCCGCACAACAGCCCTCCCTCGTTAAATAGAAAATAACGCGAACTCGTACGATCACTCGTAGCCAAAGTAGCCAAAGCCTCCCCCGATAAGTGCTGCCTTATCATGGCAGCTAAGTCCATGTCCGTAAGAATGTCCGCATTCATCACCACAAAATCTTCCTCCCCCTCGAAATACCACGCCGCCTTCTTCAATCCACCACCCGTTTCAAGCACCGCATCCGTTTCATTGGAAATCGTAATACGACTACCCCACCCATCAAACCGCTCTATATCTGAAATAACCTGGTCAGCAAAATGATGAACATTCACTATCACATCATAAATACCAGCCCGCTGTAAATATTCAATATTGCGTTGCAGCAATGTTTTCCCGTTTACTACCGCCAAAGCCTTTGGATGTTTATCCGTCCAGGGCTTCAAACGTGTACCCAGGCCAGCCGCAAAAATCATCGCCTTCATCATCATAATATTTTAAATACAAAATCCCCTACCTCACCCAATTCTCACAATTCGTATGCTCCAACACCACCTTCACCTTATACTTATTCCTCAAATGCCGCGCTACCTGCTCCGCAGAATAAACACTCCGGTGCTGCCCACCGGTACATCCGAAATTGATCATCAAACTCCCAAAACCACGCTTGATATAATCCTCCACACTTATATCCACGATATCATAAACACTATTCAAAAATTCGTTCATCTTGGTTCGCTGCTCCAGGAAATCCTGCACAGGCTTATCCTGTCCGCTTAACTTCTTATATTCATCAAAACGCCCGGGATTCAATATTCCCCTGCAATCAAATACAAACCCGCCACCATTGCCACTCTCGTCAACCGGGATCCCACACTTATAAGAAAAGCTGCTGATAGTTACCACCAACGGCGTATTTTCATCCGCAACCGGAGGCTCAAATCTTTCTATTACCTCATCCTGCACAATAATCCGTAGCACCTTATCAAACTCCGGCAACGCAATCCCTATACGCTTATTCTCAACAAACCACTTAAGATTCCGCAACGCCAAAGGAATACTTGCCAGGAAATGCGCCTTGCGCTCAAACAACCCGCGGAAACCATAAGCACCAAGCACCTGCAGTAAACGTATAAGAACATACCCGTTATACTGACTCACAAACAACTCCCTGTCCACCGGCTTCTGAAGCAATCCATCAATCTCATCCATATAATACTCCAGCAGGCTGTTCTTCCACTCATCGCTCAACTCTGCCTTAGCCTGCCATAATAACGACGCAACATCATATTGTAACGCACCCTGCATCCCACCCTGGTAATCTATAAAGAAAACCTCATCATCATTAATGATGATATTCCTGCTCTGAAAATCCCGGAACATAAAATACTTATACTCCGTTTTAGTAAGATAAGTACTGAGCGCATCAAAATCGTCAAGCATAGCCTGCTTATCATAAGGCAGCTTCAGCGTATCAAGAAAATAATATTTACAATAAAGCAGATCGCTCAAAATAGCCTGCTTCCCAAATTCATGCGCAGTCAAACACCAGTCATAGTTCATGCCCTCATGCCCCAGGATCTGCAAACGCGCCAGCTGCTTCAAACTCTTTTGAAAAAGGCCATAAGCATACGCCTGGTGCCCGTTCTCCTCCAGCATATTCAACAGTGAAGCCGTCCCCAGATCCTGCTGTATATAAATAGTAGCAGCTTCATTACAGGCATAAATGCCAGGCACCGGCAAACCCGCATCAAGAAAATGTCTGCTGAAATTTATAAAAGTTTCGTTCTCCCTGATATTGAGATTATAGGTAGCAATAAAAGTGCCCTCACCCGCATATATACGAAAATAGATCCTGTCACTGCCCGACTGGGGCAGCTTCTCTATTCTGTCAGCTGGCTTTTCGGAAAAAGACTGAAAAAGTTCCCCGATAGCTGCCACCACTTGTTCCATAGCGTCAATTTCAGGCAAATATAACTGACAGACAACAGATCCCCCCTACAGCCTCCTTCAATTTACCGCCTTTTCTCTAATTTTACCGCATGTCGAATCCCAGTTTACAGTCGGAGAAGGGGTCGCTGAGCGCGGCAGAGAAGGAGTTTGAAAATAACATCCGCCCAAAGGATATTGAACAGTTCTCAGGACAACCCCAGATCATTGAAAACCTCATCATTTTCATCAAAGCTGCCAAACTGCGTGGTGAAGCATTGGATCACATCCTTTTCCACGGCCCTCCCGGCCTGGGTAAAACCACTCTAAGCCGTATCGTAGCCAATGAAATGGGCGTTAACATCAAAGAAACCTCAGGCCCGGTAATAGAAAAACCCGGCGACCTCGCAGGCCTGTTAACTTCCCTCGAAGAAAATGACGTATTATTTATCGACGAAATTCATCGCCTCAGCACAGTAGTAGAAGAATACCTCTACGCCGCCATGGAAGATTTCCGCATCGATATTATGATCGATAGCGGCCCCAACGCCCGTAGTATCCAGCTTAGCTTAAAACCCTTTACCCTGGTAGGCGCCACCACCCGCAGCGGCTTGCTTACCGCACCTTTATTGTCAAGGTTCGGCATCAAGTCAAGGCTCGAATATTACCATACCGAAACACTCAAAAAGATCATCGAACGCAGCGCAACCATCCTGGGAACAAGCATTTCCCCCGAAGCCGCATTTGAAATAGGACGCCGCAGCCGCGGCACACCACGTATCGCCAACGGCCTGTTACGCCGCGTACGCGACTTCGCACAGGTGTTAAACGACGGACAAATAGACATCGGTATCACCCAGCACGGCCTCAAAGCCTTGAACGTCGATGAACACGGTCTCGATGAAATGGATAACCGCATCCTCAGCACCATCATAGAAAAGTTCAAAGGCGGCCCCGTAGGCATCACCACCATCGCCACAGCAGTAGGCGAAGAACCCGGAACCCTGGAAGAAGTTTACGAACCCTTCCTCATCCAGGAAGGCTTTATCCAACGCACTCCCAGAGGCCGCGAAGTAACACATAAGGCCTACGAACATTTAGGAAAGAAACCCTTCACCAGCGGCCCGCAACAAGGCCTGTTCTAAACAAATAAACGATAACGCTGAAAGAAGAAACATAAAAGGAAAGTCCACTGCCATAAGCCGTAGGCTTTCCTTCCACGCAGCTCAAATTTGTGTTCACAACTATCGTAACTTATCACCCGGTTCACCATATCCCCACGCCGCCAGGCAGGCTAACCACCAGTTCAGGCACCAAACCAACTTGTACAATCGGAAAATCATGCGTAAATAGCATCCGAAAACCTCAGCCCAAACTCAAAATTCCAGTCCGCACATTATAACTACTCACATGTAGCACCTCACACATACGAAAAAGAACGCTTTATATAGCCGCCTTAAAGCCGCCAACAAGCCGTCTATCTACTCCTCAAAACCATCCCAATTCGCCCCGTTACAAAAAAATACAGAATGCCATTTCAATACGGCCGGTATAAAAAATGCCTGATACCAGTCCCAAACCCCACAATCACAATTGCAGCACTCGAAAACCGGCATCAGGCCCGTTATGTTGAAAGATATTTTCTATGCGCAGTAAGCCCCTACGGCGCTACCAGCCTGAATCCATTACCGTGGATATTTACAATCTCGATATTGGTATCATCTTTCAGGTACTTGCGCAACTTGGCAATATAAACGTCCATGCTACGACCATTGAAATAAGTATCACTGCCCCAGATCTTTTTCAAGGCACGTTCCCTGGGTAACAGATCGTTCTTATGTTCCGCCAGCATCTTCAACAGCTCATTCTCTTTAGGAGACAAAGTCTGTGTCTTGCCATCGTGGATCAGCTCACGCAGCTTGGGATTGAAATGATAGCGGCCTAAATCAAACTCGATATTCTCATTTTCTTTCACACTCTCTTCATTCCTTTTCAGGATCGCTTTTATTTTCAACAGCAACACCTCACTGTCGAAAGGCTTGGTGATATAGTCGTCAGCCCCCAGCTTATAACCCTGTATAATGTCTTCCTTCATGGTTTTTGCACTAAGGAAGAACAAAGGCACCTCAGGATCTATATCCCTGATCTCTTCGGCAAGCGTAAAGCCATCCATATTGGGCATCATTACGTCCAGCAGGCATATATCATACTTTTCGCGCTGAAAAGCAGCCAGCCCCAGCCTGCCATCACGTTCCAGGGTTACATCATAATCATTCAACTCCAGGTAATTCTTCAGCACCATTCCCAAATTCTGATCATCTTCACATAGTAATATCTTGTAATTCTTTCCTTCCATAATCGTTTGATTTAAGCTAAAATATACGATATTTTTCAAAAGTTTTCTTAATTCATACAATTCTCCCTAACGCATCTCCCTGAGCAGCACCTTTTTAAAGATCACCCGGTTACCCATCGCCTGCCATTTCACCTGCCCGTCGGCAATCAGCGCATCCTGCGGCGCAGGAGCATTTTTACCACTGGTGCCACCTATCTTACAGCGGAATACCTGGTCATTTACATATACCGTTTGTCCCGGAGTATAATGTACGCCCGCCTTCCATTTCAGCGATGCCGCGAAGCCCGAATTGGCCGCAACCCAACCATAAACATCATTTTCAGGAAAAATGTTCTTAATGGTCGACCCCGCAGAATAATTGCCATATGCCGGCGGCTCCACCCCATAGCTTTCCGTAATGATCTTTGGCTTAACAGGCTGGTTCAATCCGGGGATAATGATATCCGGCTGATCATCTGTACTGCCTGAAAAGTTATTCTTGAAACTTACCAGCGGAAAATAGTTTTCCTTGGTAACGCTATACTCCGAAATATTATCCGAGAAACCAATCTCATCTATCAAATGCCCGTTCATCTGGTTGTCCGATACCAGCAGGTTATTGAACTTTCCAAAGCCCTGCGCATTGAAATAAATACCGTGCGTCGTAAACACAGTATCATTACGCGAACTGTACGAGCCACGGCTGTCGTTACGCAGTTGGTTCCTCGAAAGATTGAAATTAGTGATCCACGCATTGGCAGCCTCAACATAAATATCTGCCGCCACATTATGATGAAAGAAGTTCATCCCGTCAACAATAGTATTACCTTCTACCTGGCTGAATAAATTAGTTCCTATGGCACTTAACAAAATGCCATTCGAACCAAACTTATCTATATAGTTGTTTTTGATCTTCAGCTCACGCGATTGCCCGTTTACATAAATGCCGTTTGCCTTCAAATGACTAAGCGTATTGCCTTCTATAACAATATCAGTACCCGAACCACGCTTGGTATTAACGATCATGATCCCGTTACCATCCTCCAGCACAATGGAACTAGTGTCGGAAGGCACAGCGCCTATATAACGGATAATATTATTGGTGATCTTAACATGGTTGGCATCGATGATATAAAAACCACAGTTCTGGAAAGCGCTCTTACTGTTTTTATTTTTATAATTGAAAGTCCCGGTGATAAAATTGTTACTGATGATGGTACTGCTTGAGCCGGCCAAACCATAATCATCACCTACAAATACCGCAGCAGCAGAACCTGCATCACCGGCATTCTTATCACCCGCATTATTGAAATAGTTGTTATTGATAACAATACGTTCGCAACGCTGAAAGTCAACACCATTGTCTCCTGTATTATTGAAAGTATTACCCGAAACCTCTACATTGCTGCATTGTTGGTTGGCAAGACCAATCCCCGAGATCTGATCCAGATAGTTATCCCTTATCTTAAGTCCTTCTGTTTTAAAAGAAGCCACACAATGTGTCCCTACAAATTCAAACCGGTTGCGTTCTATCACAACATCTTCACACCCCGTACGGCCAAAGTTGCAGATAGCGCCGTCAAGCCTGGCAAAATTAATATCATACCTGCCTATACGTTTGAAAGAACAATCCCTGATGGAAATATTCACCGCACGGTAACTGATACCTCTTCCAAACGCATCCATAAAATGACAACGCTGAATAGTTATATTCGAAGAAGGCTTGCTGTCGAAACTGATATTAAGGATAGCATAACGCCCCGCCTCACGAATCGACTTACTATTGACAGCCTTAGGCCTGCCACCCGAAAAAGTGATGTCTTCAAGTACAATATTATCACCCGTTGTTTTCAACAACGCCGCCGCGCCATTATGAAAAACAGAATCGGTCATGATAGAACTGAAGGTAACGCCCGCTCCTTTTATATGCGTATTCGAAGGCAGGTTCAATGCAGCTGATGCCGGGATATAATATTTACCCGAAGGCAACAACAACGGCATCTGCGCAGCCGCCGCAATATTAATTGCCTTCTGCAATGCCTGAAAATCATTAAACTTACCATCTCCCTTTGCACCAAACCACTTTACATTCAAAGCAACAGACTGATCATATAAACGTTGCCAGCTGCCATGGCCTACGCCCGTTGCAGCAAAACGAAGTCCGCCATCAGTTAGGCTGTCCTCAGAATAATGGAACAATCCTCCGCGCGCAGGATCAGTGATAAGCAACTGCACAGAAGAATCGTTGAACAATTCCATTTCCTCTATCGTAGCTACCTGAACCGTAATGCCTGCCTGGCGAACTGCTTTTACAGGCTTTTGTTGCGCCATTGCAAAAACAGGAAATAATAAGAATGCTAAAAATCTCCTCATACGCCAAAATATTCTCAGTCTGAAATCCAAGGATTATACCAAAGATAAACGGTACACAACAGATGATACACCGCAATACATGGATTTATAGACAGATAGTGAAGCGTAGCTGCCCGGATAAAAAAAATATAATAAAATAGCATCCACATCCTGCAAAAGAGGTAAATGCCTGAGCGCCAGACAATACTCACTTCAACTGCCTGCAGGCCGCCACGGAAGGCCACACAGGTCATATAGCAGTTACCGATATGTTAATTTTCGTTGGCATAGTTGTTGCCTTTTTTATCATTACTCCCTCTTCCCGCCGGGTTTTTAGTTATCCAATGCAATAAAGTATTGTTATGAGCTCAAGATTTGATTATATAGTGAGAATTTCTTTATTGGTACTGGATTTTATCCTGTTGAACGGTACCCTACTGGTTGCTTTCGAAATATTCGATGCATACAGGTTAATGTTACCCGGCACAAGAGTTAACCTCTTTTATATTACCAACCTCATCTGGTTATCGCTTACAGCCTTGCTTAAAATGTATAACTACAGGTCTGCAGGTCGTTATTCTCACCTGAAGAATGCAACATTGAACGCAATGCTGGCATTCGCACTGTTCTTCGGATTCTACCTGGTCCTCGTTAAACAAGACGATATTACAATAGGCTTTTCACTCTACTTTCTCATTCAATTCATTGCAGCCATAGGATGCAGCAGGCTGGCACTCAAAGCTATTATAAGGTCCTTCGTTCGTAATACCAGGACACGTAAAAAGATTGCGATCATTGGCTTTAATGATACAGCACGCAAGCTGGCAGAATACTTCTCCGGGCAAAAAACCTCCTTTGAATTCAGCGGCTTTTTCGATGACGACCTTATCAAACATCAGGCAATGGCCGTACCCGTTACACAAGGTGGCACCGGCAGCTCGCCTTCAAGCGCACTGGCAGCCAACATTAAAGGTTCCGTGAAAGACATCATCGACTATGCCATTACCAACAATATAAAAGAGATCTACTCTACACTGCTGCCCGATCATAACCAGAACGTACAGGACCTGGTAAAACAGGCCGATCAGCACTTCCTCCGTATCAAATTCGTACCGGACTTCACAAACATGCTGCGCTCTAACTATCATATCGATTACATGAATCATTTCCCCGTGATCTCTCTCAGGGACGAGCCATTACAGGAAATTCACAACCAATTGATAAAACGCTGCTTCGACATAGTATTCAGCACGCTTGTCATAGTATTCATATTAAGCTGGCTCTATCCCTTGATAGCGCTCTGCATTAAGTTGTCCTCAAAAGGCCCTGTTATATTCCGGCAACTGCGTTCAGGCCAGGACAACAAACCTTTCTGGTGTTATAAGTTCAGAACTATGACAGTTAACAGCAATGCCGATTCTCAGCAAGCCCTTAAAGGAGATGTAAGAGTTACCAGATTAGGCGCCTTCCTGCGGAAAACAAGTCTCGACGAACTGCCCCAGTTCTTAAACGTATTATTAGGCGACATGAGTGTGATAGGCCCCCGCCCGCACATGCTCATGCATACAGAACAATACAGCGCCATCATCAGTAAGTTTATGGTGCGCCACTTCGTGAAACCAGGTATTTCAGGCTGGGCTCAGATTAACGGCCTGAGAGGTGGCACCGAAACCAACGACCTCATGGAAAAAAGAGTAGAACATGATATCTGGTACATGGAACACTGGTCCATCCTCCTCGATATGAAAATCATCTTCCGTACAGTATTCAACATATTTAAAGGCGAAGAAACCGCTTATTAAATAACACAATTACCAATAACGCATCATCTCTGTCATCCGCACATCATTCTTTCACCATTACAACCTCCGCCATCTTCAACTACCACCCCTCTTCTGTAATCTGCCATCTGCCATACTGCTACCACCTGTTCTCAACCGTCCTGCTCTCTATCCTGCCGGTAACCAATCTGCGGCCGGAGGCAAGCAAAACCCATAACGACATATAACCAAACTCCGGAACAGAAAGCATCATGATAATATAAGTGGCGATAAGCGCAGTACGGTAATAAAAACGGATCTGCCTGGCGCCTTTTGTGTTCCGTGTAATAGAAAATGCATGCTTGAAATAAAACCAGGTAAAAAGTACAACACCAATGATCCCGTTATTGACAAGTAAAGTCGAGAAAAAATCGGTAGAACGTACATAGCCAAAACCTAGGCCGGTAAACTTACCGGCGATATTCATATCATACAGCCAGAAATGCATATGATCACGCATAAAGCTGCCACGCTCCTGCCCCGAAGTATTGGCGCCCGTGAGTTTATCAAGTATGATATCATGCAGGAAATGATGGAAACCCGGGCTCATAAAATATAGCACAACACCAATCAGCAAAGTCACCGGTATAAACCAAAGCGAATACTTCCTGATCTTAGGCTCACGGACCACCACAGCCAATGCCAGTATAACAATGCCCAGGTAGGCCGAAGTTGAAAAGGTGAGAAGTAGTGTTATGCCCAGTAAAACAATATCAACAGTCCGTCTCAGCCCCACAGCCAATATCCAGAAAGGCACTACGGTAAAGGCAAACATAGAAGGCTCACCGGTGAGGCTTTTTAAGCGCTGCACTACCAATGGCCCTACTTTCATCGTTTGAAATAAACTGCCTGGGGTATGATCAAACTGCCTGTTACTTAAAAAATCCCCGTTCTTACCCGTTAACTGAAAAAGCAATATCTCCAGCAAGCCATAAATAGCCAGTACACGTAACCCCCAGTAGAAATAATTCAAATGCCGCCAATGGGCATAATGCTTTACATACAAATAAAGCAACAGCCCTCCAAACAAGTAGGCCGATTGTGTGAACATCGACCTCCGTAAAAATACCCGGTTAGGATCATCTGCTTTTGTAAGCACAAGGTCAGATGTTAAAGCAACGCCGGAAAAATAAACATAGGCCTGTGCAAGCACATTAATGCCTATAAAAACAGACGCTATGATCAGGAACTCTTTCAGGAAACCATCGCGCCTACGAAAACTGAAATACAGGAACAACGGCAGGAAAAGCCAAACAGCTACCAAACACGGCACCGAAGCAGATGCGGATGGGAATAGCACTAAAGAAGTAAAGGGCGCGATGAATAAGATCGCACCCATATAAATATTGATAACGCGTTGTAAAGCGGGATTATTGGCTCTGTTCAACAACATCATAAGCAACAGGATGGGTTGTCAGTCTTTCAGGAAATACAAAATAACCAGGAATAACGCTCTGAACAAAACGTTGGATCTTTTTTATAAAAATATTCTCCGAAAACCGCTGAGCATGCTGCCTGATAAAGGCCGGATCAAAATAAAGATGCTCAAATTTATCGATGGCATGACTCACTGCCGCCATCGTTTGCTCTTTAAAGAACAACGCTGTAGCCTGCGCAGTGCTTATATTCCATGGAATCATCGTATCCAGTACACCCCCCTTCCCATAAGCAATTACAGGCCTTCCGGAAGCTGCCGCCTCAAGCGGTGTAATGCCGTAATCTTCATGCTGCGGAAATAAAAATGCTTTCGCTTCAGCATACAAACGGGCCAGCTCATCCGCACCCAGTGAATTCAGGAAACTGATATTGGTATTAGCCCTCGCCTTCAGATCTTTTTCCATCGAACCTTTACCCACTATCACCAGCTTTTTATCGGGCATGGAATTAAAGGCATCGATGACAAGATCCACCTTTTTATACGGCTCAAGTCTCGACACTACCAGGTAATAATCCTTTACCTGCTGCGCCAGGTAAAAGTTCTGCAGCTTAACAGAAGGATTTATGATCGTTACTTCCCTGCGTGGCTTATAAGCCTCCTCTATCGCTTCTTTCATGCCAATGGCATTGGTAAGATAGTAGTCGGAACGGCGTGCCGCAAGCTTGTCGAACTGCTTCAGCATGGCTGCAACTAGCAAAAAAACATTACGAACCAGCCAGTTCTTTTTCATGATATTTTCATACGACCACGGACGCCATGCCAGGCGGAAAGGTGTATGGCAATAAGTGATCACCGTAGTGCCCTTATCTACACGGATATATTTCGCACAATGAGTAGTTGAAATAAGTACCACATCAAAACCTTCCAGTTTCATGGAACGCATGGCCAGCATGGCAAAAGGAAAGAACAAGGCTTTTACAAGCTTCTCGTTGTTACCGATCTTCTGAAACCACGACGTGATCACGTTCGCCTTTTTGAATTCCGGGTAAGTGGTATCAGCATTATAACATAATGTATATATAGGTGCATCAGGATAGGCCTTGTGCATGCTCAACACAACCTGCTCTGCTCCCCCCCGTCTAACGAGTTCATCATGTACAATAGCTACTTTCATGTGCGGCCTTTTTCACATGTAAGCAAATGCTATGCCGCAGTTAATCCCGAAACGCGCTAATGCAGTCCCCTAAGGCATTCGCCGATTTTTCCCAGCTATATCGCCGATGAATAAAGGAATACCCATCCTCCCCATCGGGGCGGGATGTACCATCTCTTTCACGCATAAGGGTTATTAAAGCATCAGGTTTGAAAGGATCAAAATAAAATGCATGCGCGCCGGCAACTTCCCTGAAAATAGGGATATCCGACGCAAGTACCTCACAATGAGCAGATAAGCCTTCCGCTACCGGCAAACCGAATCCTTCGTAAAAAGAAGGTACAATTACAGCCCGGGCATAATTATAATATTGTGTTAATAAAGCATCAGGTACATGCCCGATAAAATGAATATTCGGGTGCTGATGATATAAATGAATATCCTTTAATAGTGCATCATTAAAAGAAGCATAGCCCCCTCCCGCAACAACAAGATCTGTTTCCTTTAACTGCGCAGCTTCATAAGCCCTTAATAAGAAAAGAAGATTCTTCCGCGGATCAACAGACCCTACAAACAAAAAATACGGCCGCCTTACAGGAAGCGGCAACTCCTGTTCGGCTCCCTCCTGCCCTTGTCCCGAACGGAACCCCGCATTGGGTATCACCGAAACCCGCTCCGGGCGCAGTTTATAATAATCCATAAGCTCCGAACGCGAAAACTCGCTTACCGTAATAATATGTTTGCTCGACTTTATAATAGCCGGAATAATAGCTTTATAATAAGTGCGGAAGGCGGTAGAAAAGAACTGCGGATAACGCAGGAAAGCGATATCATGAATGCAGGTGATCTTATTCCGGTACATGACAGGCGCCATATTACAGAGGTTAAGCAACAGCGGCCTCCCCTTACCCGAAAGGAACCATGGCAACTGCGCCTGCTCCCACCAAAGGCCGGCTTTCGAGCCCGTTGTCATTACAGGAATGGGCAATTGAAAATCATCACCGCTGCGCCGTTCTGCCGGCGACACTAAAGCAACATCCTTATCCAGTGCATAATAATGCCGGAGTAATTCCGAGGCATAACGCTGTACACCACTCATCTTCTGCGATAAAAACTTTCCATTTACATAAACCCTGGCCATTATCTTTCCTGCTTTTTTATATGATGTGAAAGCGGTGCTGCAATATGCAAAAACTGCTCTGTAACAACAGTAGCCGTATACTTACTTGTAAACTTACCACATGCCGCAGCTTTCTCAGCTAACACCTCCGGCTTGCGGAGAATAGTTTCCAATACCGCAGCCAGGCTATCCTCCTGCATTTGGAACTGCCACATACACTCAGGCTCATATAAGTCAATCAATCCCCCCTGAGCCGCTATACACAACGGTTTATTCCAGGCCATGGCTTCTATGGCCACCCTTCCAAAAGGCTCCCACCATGCCGATGGTATCACCACAAGATCTACATTGCTATAAAAACTGCCAGCATCTGTTTTACCAAGAAATACAATTTCACCCCCAGGCTGGTATGCCTGCAGTAACATTTTCCGGTATGCCTCGTCATAAGCGCCGGCAAGCACTAAAGTATAATTGGAAAGTTGAAGCTTATGCAATTCACTGAATAAGTAATCGATACCCTTTTCAGCAGTAAGCCTCCCTATAAACCCAATCCTGATATTATTGGGATCGGCTTGCTTTGCCGCCGCCGCCGCAGGTAGCGCTACTATGTTAGGCACGATATAACCAGGCTTATCAAGCCCTACTCCAAGCTCATGATGCTTGGTCATAATAAAATGGCTGATCCCTATATAAGCATCCGGAAGATCAGTGAATCCCTTCTTCACATGGAAACTGACCTGGCAGGCAAAACAAAGCTGATCACAGTTGCAGCCCCCCTTGAACAAGGTTGTACGATGGCATAGAATATAATAATCCCGCATAGTATGTATAACAGGCAAATTCAAACGCCGTAATGCTTTCCACGTAAAAAGCGAAAACCCCTGGAGATTATTGGTATTTACAACATCAGGTTTAATGCGGCTTATAATATGCTTCAGCTGGTAGTAATAATGCGGGTTGCAGGTGTCTATAACATGCCATAACATGCGCTTCCACGAAGGCTTTTTGCCATCGCTCAGCAGCGAATAAATGTTCTTCGACCGAAGGTAAACAGCAACTACACCATTCACCCGTTTCACCTGCCGTTTGTTGCCAAGCGAAATAACATATACCCGGTGCCCCTTCTTTACCAATGCTTCACTTAACAGCTGCACAGAAACTTCTGCACCACCCATATGATGGGGCGTGTAAAGTGTATTGATAAAAAGTATGGTCATAGTTTCTGGTTAGGGTAAACAATCGGCGGATCAAAAAAAAGTCCTGCCCAAAAGCCTTTCAGGTAAACACTCAGCTTGTACCACCCATTGGCAGTGAACACACTCGCTAAAGCTACTTTGGTATAATGAAAAGTATCCATCAGAAGCTCAATTTTTTTCTTGTGCTTCCGGCTGATGTACAGGTTATTCCGGATATTATAGAAATGAAGCGCTATGCGCCCTTTGTCAACTTCTGTGATAATACTTGGAAAAGAAGGATTTACACGAAGATGAGTAACCTGGCTCTTCGCCGCCATATACCCCGGCGCCTGCTTCGAAAGCCTGCTCGTAAAATCAATATCATCACCCCATATAAAAAAATCCCTGATAGGCAACCCCGCCTGCTGAATATGACTGGCATTGATTAATACCGAAACAAAGGTGCTGTTACGCACCCGGATTAAACTATGCTCTGCATATTCCCCCCAGAGAGGATAATTGTATTTCGAGTGCGAATAATCGATATTAGGCGTGTTTACAATAGTGCCGTCGGTACTTATCACCTTGCTGCACAGGAACGAGAAATCAGGCACAATAGCCGCCGCATCTACCAATTGCTCAAGCGCATGTTTGCCCGCAATTACATCATCATCCATTACCCATATATAGTCATAGCCCTTCTCCACTGCATATTTGATCCCCGAATAAAAACCTCCGGCGCCACCCGTATTCTGCTGGTGTATCACCTCTAGGTCATCCTGCGTATCAAGCCAGCTTTGAGTGCTGTCAGTACTGCCATTGTTCACGACAAAGATCCGGGAATAAACAAACTCCTGTTCCCGTAAGGCTGCAATACACTGCTGCAACAGCGCTATCCTGTTGTAAGTGACTACTACTATGGCAATTTTTTTATCTGACATAACATTGGTATCTGCTAAATCGTATTGTTATAGCTGACTTGTTCGTCAGCGCTTGAATTGCTTCACCTTCTGCCACAGGTACTGCCACGAATAATAGCGACGGTCAATAAAAGATACCCCCGACCGGCGCAGAATGACAGCCATCAGCAACACAATGATCAATTCTGTCCCTATCCATGCAAGCGCCGTACCATAATACGACCAGGTGGGCGTAAGCAGCAGGTTCAGCATAATACAGGAAACAGAACCTACCCCCGTGATCCATAAAAAAGACTGGTCTTTTTTCATATTCAACATTACCTGCGTCCCCAGCAGGTTACTGATACTCGTTAATAAAGGATTGATCGCCAGCAACTGAAGCAACGGTACCGCCGCCTTGAATTCGGCGCCGAACAAAATACCGATGGCAAGCGGAGCCGTGATAATCAGCCCCAGTGAAATACAAAATGCCAGCACATTCACGATAGGAAAGATCTTTTTTACTTCGGTAAGTCCGCTGGAGGTATCCTCCGCAAAGGCACGCCCTACATGCGGAAACAACGTCTGGCTCAACGGCATAAGCGTCAGCGTTTGCACCACGCCTATGATACGCACCGCCGCGGTAAATATACCAACCTCCTTTTCAGGCTGTAAAAAACCCAGCAACACTATATTACTGGTAGTATACAGGTTTATCAGCAACGTTGAAATAAAAACTGCTTTATCAGTCCATAACACCTGCTTTACCTCCGCAAATGCCACGGCACGCAGCCTTATCTTAAACCTGCGCATGGCATAAAAGAACAATAACACTCCCGCCAGCACCTGCGAGGCAGTCGTAAACAACGCATACAGCCAATAGTCCGCCGGCTGTTGTATAAGCAGCACCATAGCTACCGAGAACAACAGCTTTGTAACCAGGTTGAAAATAGCCGCATGCTGCAGTTGTTCCATACCCTGAAATAACCAGTTGGGCATAAACACATTCGCAAAACACGCAGCAAAACATAATATCGTAACCAGTATATCTTTCTGCAACTTCGGCACGCAGAACAGCAGCAACGAGAAAATGATCACCGATATCCCGAACAATACACTCTTCACAACAAATACCTGCGAAAATATCTTGTCTACCAGTTCCTGGTTATCTCTGTCGCGGGCAATAAGCCGCGTAGCGGTGAAATCAAAGCCATAGTTGATGAGCAACACAAAATAAGTTGCCAGGGCCACAAGAAAATTCAAAGCACCGAATTTCTCGGTCCCTATTACCCTTACTATTAGGGGTAACGCAAGAAAAGGGATGAGGAAGTTTGCCGCCTGTATTACAGACAAAGCACCGAAATTCCTGGTTAATTTGCGGGTTGTAGACATAAACAGGACCTGCTTAGAGCAAAAACACTGCCAGTAGTTTAAACATTGGCATTATTTTTCCAGTATATCGATTCTCTTAATATATGAACTCCAATATGCCCGATTTTGATTACCTGGTAGTAGGCGCCGGATTGTACGGAGCGGTCTTCGCACACGAAGCCAGGAAAAAAGGAAAGAAATGCCTGGTCATCGACCGCAGAGCACATACAGGTGGCAATACCTGGTGTAAAGAAACGGACGGCATTAACGTGCACTATTATGGCGCTCATATCTTTCATACCAACGATAAAGATCTTTGGGATTATGTGAATTCTTTCGTTGAATTCAACCGTTACACCAATTCACCGCTGGCATTCTATAAAGGCGAACTGTATAACCTTCCTTTTAACATGAATACCTTTCATCAACTCTGGGGCGTAAAAACTCCCGCCGAAGCCCAGGAAAGGATCAGGGAACAAATAGCCTCGCTCAATATCACTCATCCCGCTAATCTCGAAGAACAGGCGCTTTCACTCGTAGGCACCGACGTTTATGAAAAGCTGATCAAGGGATATACCGAAAAGCAATGGGGCCGCGATGCTAAAGATCTTCCGGCCTTTATCATCAAACGTCTCCCGGTACGGTTCACTTTCGATAACAATTACTTCAACGATAAATACCAGGGCATCCCCATCGGAGGCTATAATAAACTTACAGAAGCATTACTGGAAGGAACGGAAGTCCGGTTGAATACCGATTATTTCAAACACAGGCAGGAACTCAACCAGCTGGCCACCAATATTGTATTTACAGGCCAGCTCGATGAATTCTACGATTTCAGGTTTGGACACCTCGAATACCGCAGCCTGCGTTTTGAACATGATCATCTGCAACAACCCAATTTCCAGGGCAATGCCGTCGTTAACTATACCGAAAGAGAAATCCCGTTTACACGCATCATAGAACATAAACATTTTGAATTCGGGCAGCAGCCAACTACCGTTATCACCAAAGAGTATCCCGGCGAATGGCAACCCGGCGAAGAGCCTTATTATCCTATCAATGATGAAAAAAACATGCAGCTGCTCAAACAATACCAGGAGCTGGCACATGCCGAAACCAACGTCATCTTCGGAGGAAGGCTTGCCGAATACCGCTACTACGATATGCACCAGGTGATCGCTGCCGCATTAACAAAAACCAGAAAATTATTTTGATACTGTGTTGAATGAATCGAATATAAAGTCGCTCCCGGTATATCACGATACCATCATTTATGTGCCCTGCCCCGCAGCGCATGCCACAGGCGGCACAGAAATACTGCACCAGTTTGTACACCAGCTCAGGAAAAGAAATATAGACGCGCGTTTGTTTTACTACCGGTCTAAAAAAGGCACAAACCCCGTTCATCCTCGCTTCGCCGTATATGAACCGGTATATGCCACCGAAATCGAAAACAACGCAAAACACATCCTCGTAGTACCCGAAACAAGAACAGAATACCTTTACCGGTATCCCGCCATCCGAAAAGTAATATGGTGGCTCAGCGTCGACTTCTTCTATGATACAGCCGATGTCGACAGGTGGTCTACCCTGCTTAAAATGACCGGCATTACCAAACGGTTTAATCTTCAGAAGCCGGAGAAACTTCCCATCAACCTGCACCTGGTACAGTCACGTTATGCAGCGCTGCACCTGGAACGTCATGGCATCCATAACTATACAAGGTTATCCGATTACCTGAACGCCTCATTTTTTGCAAACAGGCTCGCAGATAAACCACGCGAAAACCGCATCCTGTATAACCCGCTTAAAGGCTGGGAATTCACGAAACAGTTGATAGAACACGCGCCGGAACTCAACTGGGCGCCGCTTATTAACCTTACCCCACAGGAGGTCGCTGCCCTTTGCCAGACTTCAAAAGTGTATATCGACTTCGGACAACACCCGGGAAAAGACAGGTTCCCACGGGAAGCCGCTATCTCAAGATGCTGTATCATCACCGGGAAAAGAGGCGCCGCCGCAAACGACCAGGATATTCCTATTCCTGCCTCGTATAAGTTTAACGATGTCAAAGAAGATATTCCTGCTATACTGGAGCAGATCAGGTACTGTTTTAATAATTACGACAGCGCTACACGCGATTTCGACCACTATCGCGATAGCATCCGCCGCCAGGAAGCCGAATTCAATAACGACCTGGAACAAATATTTGTTCCCGCATCAGTGCCCGCCATATGATCTGGAAAGGATTTTGCTATTTATTCATATCTGATGCTTTTATAAATGAACCCCGCAGCAGTTTATATCATAGTGCTGAACTATAACTCCTGGCGCGATACCATCGAATGCCTCGGGTCACTCATAGAACAGGATTACCCCGATTTTAAGATCGTTGTCGTAGACAACGGTTCGGTTAATGATTCTGTATTCCAGCTCGAAAGCTGGGCAAAGAACATCACAGAAAAAAAAGGCATCAATGTCAACAGGAGCTTATACCACCAGCACCAGTTTATTGAACAGGAAATATATGATAACAGCCTGATCCATTTTATTTGGAGCGACCAAAATAGCGGTTATGCCGCCGGTAACAATATCGGCATCCGTTACAGCAACCTGCATTCAAAAGATCATTTCCTTTGGTTGCTCAACAACGATACTATCGTGTTTAAAGACACCCTGAGCATTCTCACCGGCTTTTTCCAGAATAATAAAGCAAAAAACGTAGGCCTGGTGGGCTGTTTACAGCTCTTTTACCACGATCCTACGCGTATTCAGTGCACTTACGGCAGGTATAACAAAAACACCGGCCTGCCGGAACAAATGGGCGAAAACGAGGCCCTCCTGCGCCCTGTGATCATTAATCAGGAAGATATCCATTACCTGTCAGGAGCCTGCTTGCTCACACGCAGCAATGTCCTCGAAAAAGTAGGTCTGCTTAGTGAAGATTATTTCCTCTTCTTCGAAGAACTGGACATCGCCTACAGGATGAAAAGAGCAGGTTATTCGCTACTCTTTTGCAATGAAACGCATATCCTGCATAAACATGGCACCAGTATAGATGGCAAAAGCCAGAAAGGCTCCGAAGCCTCACCCCTGGGCAACTACCACCATTTCAGAAGTAAGTTCATCTTTGCACGCAAACACCATAAAAAAAGACTGCCGCTTTATCTTTTCGTTTCCGCACTGCAGATAGGCAACAGGCTGCTGAAAGGAAAATTTAAAAATGCAGCAGCAGCCATCAAAGGGGTAAAAGACGGCATCATAAAAAACGGACTAACAACAACACAACAATAAATACAAAGGGGTGTCCGGCACAAGCCGGGCACCCCTCTTTTCTGTTTTATCTCCCGGTTATTTGAAATCACCTTCAGATACGCCTTCATTGAGCTTCACGTCGGTAGTCACAAACTCCAACGCCTGCTGCTGACCACCAGCCTCTATCGTTTGTACAAACTTATAAGGAATCAGTATCGCACCTACTTTCCGGTAGTCACTGAAATCTGTCGTCTGGTTTAAAGGCATGCCATTCATCTCTAAAGCACTTTCAACCCTCACCAGCAACTTACTGGCTACATCATAATACTCAGCCTGCATCTTACCGCCAGGATTGGTAACCTCTATCACGTAAGCGTCTTTACCATCTACCTTACTGATGCCTTTGCTCACAAGTTTAAAAACAACGCCCGGTACATAATCAAGCTGCTCAAACATACTGGTAACACCTTTCCTCGAATTCAACTGGTCAGCAGGCAGGGTCATCTTCTGCCCACCGCGCTCCTGGTAACCCGTATTGCCATCGAACACTTGTTTATCAACTACATTACCCATCGCAGAAGCTACCGTCAGCGTTTTATTCGGAACCATATCCTTCTTTTCTACCGCCAGGCTCATCCCCTGCACACTCAATGTCATTTTATACCATACGGTTTTTACCTTCCTCAACGCTTCCGTTCCTCCAATAGCTTTCAGGTAATTATTGATCACCTCTTTGGCATCTGCTGAAACGGTTGCAGCCGCTGCACCTGCTTTCACAGGCTGCGCCAGCTTATCGTAAAGATGAACGCTATATCCAAGTTTCTTCAACCCGGGTTCTACCTGCGAAGCTTTACCGGTAACAATGATGCGGCTGTTGGCTACACCAAAGTATTTTGCGGCAACACGTTGTACATCTTCTACAGTAACTGCATTCAGCTTCTGCAGGTAAGTACGGTAAAAATCCTTCGGTAAATTATTTACGATGATATTGGTAGCGAAAGAAGCGATCCGGGCTGTATTCTCCATACCCAGTGCAAAGTTCCCGTTATACAACGCTTTGGCCCTTGTAAGCTCTTCGGCATTTACCTTTTGCGTACGAATGCGTTTTATCTCATTCAGAAACTCAACTACCGCACTGTCGGTCTTTTCGTTACGAACCGAAGCATTTGCTATGAACGCAGTCTGGTAACGGCCTGCGGAAATAGAAGAATAGGCCCCATAAGTGAATGCCCTTTTCTCCCTGAGGTTCTTGAACAGGTAGCTGTCCGACCCGCCACCCAGTATCTGGTTGGCCAGTAATACAGCAAAATAATCAGGACTGCTTAAAGGCAGTTCAACCAGGTTAGCCACTCTTATTTCAGATTGAACCGCATTGGGTACATCAACAAGATCTATCTCCGTAGCAGCAGGATTCTTAACCGCAGCCAGCTGAGGCAGCGTCAGCGTTGCACCCTTCCAGGAGCCAAATGCCTTTTCTGCCAGGCTTTTCGCCTGCTCCGGCTTAATATCCCCAACAAATGTCAGAAAGCCGCGTGAAGGGGTAATATACTTCGCATAGGCAACTTTCACATCAGCCAGGGTTAAGGCGCTCACAGTTGCCTCTGTCTCAAATTCCCCGCTCGGATGTTTTATCCCATATAACAAAGCCGGGGTAACGCGGCCCGCAATATCCTTCACACTTCTGTCAACAGTCTTCAAACTGGTAAGCGTCTGGCTTTTCAGCTTTTCAAAAGAAGCCTGCTCCATAGCCGGCTCTTTCAACGCCTCTGCCATAAGCATAAAAGCCTGGTCAAAATAACGCGTTAAAGCCGAAGCATTACCGCCATTGGAACTAAGACTTACCTCTGCTCCTATCTGGTCTACCGCCTCGTCGAATACGGCTTTCGGCTTGGTACGTGTTCCTTCATTCAGCATGCTTCCCATCAGGCTCATCACACCCGCTTTGTCACCTTCAAGTACAGGCCCTGCATCGATCGAATAAGAAGCAGATACCTTCGGTAACTTATGATTCTCAACTACCAGTACCGTAATACCATTAGGCAGGGTATATATTACCGGGTCGGGTATGGTAACGGTAGGTGCAGGACCACCTTTCGGGCGTTTGCTCCTGTCTATTTTTGTTTGTGCCGCCGCTCCTAAAACCAGCAGGGCAGCCACTATTGTTAATCCTATATTCTTGTTCATTGTATTTGATTTGTGTTTCATAGAAAGATCTTACTCTTTACCAGGCAGATAATACAAAACCACACGCTGCGTTTTTACCAGGTATTTCCGCGCTATATCCCTGATCTCTTCACGGGTAATAGAACGTATTTCATCCAGCTCCTCGTTGATATCATTTGTATTTTTCTTGAACGTATAACCGTTCGCAAGATTCTCTACTACACCAAGCATCTTACTGTTGGCGCTTACATAATTGTTTTCAAACTGGTTCAGTATCTTCTTATACTCCGATTCACTGATCAGATCTTTCTGCAACGAAGCAACTTCAGCATCTATATCGGCAAGCAGCGAATCAAGCGATGCATTGTTGTTAGGCAGTGCCAGCGTAATATAAGCGCCATAATCTTCAAGCGCATAATTGAAAGCAGCTACTTCCAGTGCGTTCTTTTTCTCATCCACCATCTTTTTGGATAAACGTGAACTTCCGCCACCGGACAAAATTGAAGAGATCATTTCCAGCACCTTGGAATCATGATTCTTGGAACCCGGGATACGATAAGCAGCGAATATGGCAGGGATCTGGATGTTAGCATCATATACCGTATCAACAATTTCATGTGTTAGCGGCTGCTCAGTAACAGCAACAGGTGCAACAGGTGCGCCTTTAGGTATCTCTTCAAAATATGCCTTTACAAGACCTTTTGTTTTTTCGATATCTATATCACCCGCAATACTTAAAACCGCATTATTGGGAACATAATATTTTTTAAAGAAAGCCTTGAACTCAGCCAGCGTAGCCGCATCAAGATGCTCCATGCTGCCAATAGGCTGCCAGCGATAAGGATGCGCAGAAAACAAACGGCGGAACACTTCATAAGTGAACTTACCATAAGGCTGGTTGTCTAAACGCTGACGCTTCTCTTCCTTCACCACCTCGTTCTGGGTCTTTACACCAATTTCATTGATCACAGGATGGAACATACGCTCGCTTTCCAGCCATAGCCCCAGCTCAAGTTGGTTGCTTGGAAAAAGTTCATAATAGAAGGTGCGGTCCTGCGTGGTATTTGCATTGGCCTGTCCGCCGTTGCTGGATACTATTTTGTCAAACTCACCACGCTTAATGTTTTCAGTACCTTCAAACAAAAGGTGTTCAAAGAAATGTGCGAAACCTGTTCTCGCAGTATCCTCGTTCTTGGAGCCCACATGATACATGACAGAAACTGCTACCACAGGAGCAGATTTATCCTGGTGCAGGATCACGTGCAGACCATTACTTAGGTCATACTCCGTAAACTGCAGCTTTTGGGCAACAGCAGCCGAGCCTGAAAGAAGCGCAAACAGTACTGTAGCCAAAACCTTTTTTCGCATACGCATAGGTTTGTTGTATTTAAGGTGACTAGATGAATTATTCGGGTGCAATATTAAAATGTTTATTAGCTTAGTTACAAAAAATTACATGAGCGCGCTCTTTTTAGGATCAATACAGCAGGGATATACTTTCAAAGGCGAATCGGCCCAACTGGGTTGCGCTTTGTTAAACGGCAACCTGGTTCCCGGAGCCGCCGTTAATCTGCCGCTGAAAACCATGAACCGCCATGGCCTTATAGCCGGCGCAACCGGCACCGGTAAAACCAAGACCCTGCAGCTTATCAGCGAAATACTAAGCGACGCCAGCGTTCCTGTATTATTGATGGATATTAAAGGCGATCTCAGTGGCCTCGCCGCCGCAGGCACGCTCAATGATAAGATTAAAGAACGTTATGCCAAAATGGAACTGGAATGGCAACCCGCAGCCTACCCCGCTGAATTGCTCACGTTAAGTGAAGAAAAAGGCGTTCGCCTCAGAGCTACCGTCACAGAATTCGGACCTATACTGCTTAGCAAGATCCTGGGCCTTAACGATACGCAAAGCGGCCTCGTAGCATTGCTCTTTAAATACTGCGATGATAACCAGCTGCCCCTGGTAGACCTTAAAGACTTTATTAAAGTTTTACAATATATCGGCAATGAAGGTAAACCAGAGGTAGAAAAAACCTATGGTAAAATATCAACTACCAGTACAGGCACCATACTCCGGAAAGTGATAGAACTACAACAACAGGGCGCTGAAATATTCTTCGGAGAACCCAGCTTTGAAGTAGATGACCTCATGCGCATATCCGATGACGGACGGGGCATCATAAACATTCTCCGGGTTACCGACATGCAGAACAGGCCCAAACTGTTTTCCACCTTTATGCTGCAACTACTTGCTGAACTCTATGCGGTATGCCCCGAAGAAGGTGACCTCGATAAACCCAAACTTGTTTTATTCATCGATGAAGCGCACCTGCTGTTCCAGGAAGCTACACCCGCCTTACTCCAGCAGATCGAAACGGTTATAAAACTGATCCGCTCCAAGGGAATAGGCATTTTCTTCTGCACGCAAAACCCGCAGGATGTACCCGCATCTATCCTGGGCCAGCTGGGCCTTAAAATACAACATGCCTTAAGAGCCTTTACCGCCGCCGACCGCAAAACCATTAAACAGGCAGCAGAGAACTTCCCCGAAACGGAGTTCTATAAAACAGACGAACTCCTCACTCAAATGGGAATAGGAGAGGCCCTGGTAACACTCCTGAACGAAAAAGGTATCCCTACACCACTGGTGCATACCATGCTGGCAACACCTCGAAGCCGTATGGACATTCTTACGCCGGGAGAAATCGACAACGTCATCAGCCATAGCAAACTCGCTGCTAAATACAACAAGTCTGTCGACAGCGAAAGCGCTTTTGAAATACTGACAGCCAAACTTGAAAGAGCCACCCGGGAACAAGAAGAACAGGAACAGTCGAAGCCTGAAACACGCAAAGCCAAAAAAGAAGAAAGCTTCTTCGATAACCCCGTAGTACGCCAGGCAGGCAGAACAGCAGCCTCCATCCTTACCCGTAGCCTGCTCGGAGCATTAGGCCTTACAGGCAAAACCAGCAGGAAACGGTAAAAAGCAGAAATTACAAAGAGCGCCCCGTAACATTACCAGCCTGGTCCATCACAAGCTTTTGCTCCGACAGCAGGAAGCGGATCACCTGCCAGCTCTTTTCTTCAGTGAAAGGAGTAAGCCCCGCCACAAGACTCTTAATAGGAACAGCGCCACCGGATAACAGCGCTTTTATCTTTTGAGTAATGCTATTAAACTCTTCCGGCAACAGCGGCCCCGATTGCCTTGCCGCTACACATACATCACATATCCCGCAGGCTTTGGCATCATCCTGGCCAAAGTACCGCGCAATATAACGGCTGCGGCAACCACCGGCATCCCTGGTATAACCCAGCATAGCCTGTAACCGTTGTATGTATAATTGTTTCCGCCGCTCATAGTTCCGCAGGTCTATATTCAAAAAAGCTGCCGGCGCCCTGTTCAGCAGGTAATGCAGCTGCGGCGTTTCCTTCTGTGGCAGGTATTCTATTACACCAAGACGTTCCAGTTGCTGCAGCTGCTGTAACAACTGCTCGCGGCTAAGACGGCATAAACGCATGAGCTGCTTCTCATATACCGGCACCAGGTTATCATAAATACCTTCATACGTACGAAGCAGTGTTTTCATCAGCAGCTCCAGCTGGGGATACATACGCTCTACCTCTTCCAGCTGCGTACGTGTTGAAGTAAACATCACCCTGGCTACCATAAATACGTTTTCCTTGAAACTCAGATGCCCTTCCTGTTCCAATATCCTGATAGCATTGATCGCTAACCTTGGATCGAGAGAAAAATGCTGTACAAGACCCATAAAATCAAAATCGTAGTACACTCCTTCTCCAACACCTACCGGTATCTGTAGGTAATCCGCCAATGCCTGGTACACGCGCTGTATATCGGCAAGTTTGGGATAACGTATATCGGGCAGCTCCAGCAATAACTGCTCATCCTGTGCTTCAAATAATAAAACAGCATAAGCAGTTTTACCATCGCGCCCCGCCCGGCCTGCTTCCTGGTAATAGTTCTCAAGACAGTCCGGCACGTCGTAGTGTATCACAGAACGAACATCCGGTTTGTCGATTCCCATACCAAAGGCATTGGTACAAACCATCACCCTCAACGCACCGTTCACCCAGGCCTGCTGCTTTTCGTTTCTTTCGTCCTGCGGCAAACCCGCATGATAGAAACCAGCCTGTATGCCCTGCAATAGCAGCAGCCTTGTTACGTCCTGCGTACGGCGGCGGGTGCCGCAATACACAATACCACTGCCTTTTATCTCCTGAAGTAACGCTATAAGCTTATTGATCTTGCTTTCTGTTCGAAACAGGCGATATACCAGTTCAGGTCTTTCAAACGACTGCCGGAATACCGCAGGCTGTTTTAACTGCAACTTGTCGATGATATCTTCCTGCACCAATGGCGTAGCCGAAGCCGTTAAAGCCAGGAAAGGCACATTACCCGGCAGCCGGTCGCGCAATTGCGCAATACGCAGATAAGCCGGCCTGAAATCATAACCCCATTGGGAAATACAATGTGCCTCATCTACCGCCACCAGCTGAATATCCAGCTCATCAACATATTGCGAAAACAATAAAGTATCCAAACGTTCCGGGGAAATATACAATAACCGGATCTCACGGTTACTTGCCGCTTCATCAAATGCCTGTCTTACCTCACGGTTGTTCATGCCACTGTAAATGGCAATAGCTCCTATACCTTTCTGACCAAGGTTCTCCACCTGGTCTTTCATCAAAGCTATCAATGGCGATATCACCAGGCAAATGCCATCGTTCAGGATAGCAGGCACCTGGTAACAAACCGATTTGCCACCGCCGGTAGGCAGCAGCGCCAACGTATCCCTGCCTTGCAGAACAGCTTCAATTACCTTCTCCTGCAAACCACGGAATGCAGTATAGCCCCAGTATTTACGCAGAACAAATCTTGCATCATTCATCATCAGGCAACCTTTTTCCAGTTTAGCCTTACTGAATTAATAGCCAGCACCACATCACTCAAACCCATGACAAGCGCCGCCAGGGTAGGATGAAGATAACCCAGCGCCGCTACAGGTATAGCTACTATATTATAGATAAATGCCCAGAACAGGTTTTGTTTGATTGTAAGATAAGTGTGTTTCCCCAGCCCCAATGCCATCGGCAGATAAGTAAGGCCATGGTTCATTAATACCACCTGCGCAGTTTGCATCGCTATCTGCGAAGCATCGCTTAAAGAAATTCCTACCGTTGCCTTGGCAAGCGCAGGCGCATCGTTGATACCATCCCCTACCATAGCAACAGGAGCCTGGCGGTTCAACGCTTCTATCTGCTGCAGCTTGCTCTCCGGCGTTTGTTCGGCAAACACCTGCGCTATACCTAATGCGGCAGCAACAGCCTCACATTTATCTTTTTTGTCCCCGCTTAATAATATCGTGGTAATGCCACGGCGCTTTAAAGCCGCCACCACATCCTTCGCCTCAGGCCTTATTTCATCAGCTACATCGATCCAGCCCAGTAAAACATTGTTGCGGATAATATATACGTTATGCCCGCTGTCGGTAGTAAGATGCGCTGCGCCGCGGTACGAAACCGCTGCATAGGTATTCCCCTCCTTATCAAGCGCCTTCATTCCCAGCCCCTTTACTTCTTCAATACGTGCCCAGCGCAATTCATCCTTTGTCTTCCACACCGCCGTAATACATTTCGCGATAGGATGGTTCGAATATTTCTCGAGAGAATAAGCGATATCCTTCAATGCACTATCGCCAGCACTATCGGACGCTTCAAAAGCAGTTATAACAAACTTGCCCGTAGTAAGCGTGCCCGTTTTATCAAACACCACCTGCCTGATATCCCTGAAGATCTCCAGGCTCCGGGCATTTTTAAACAATATACCCTTTTTCGCAGCCCGCCCTAATCCCACAGCTATCGCAGCTGGTGTTGCCAGCCCCATGGCACACGGACATGCAATCACAAGTACGGCAATAGCCCGCATCAGGCTCATAGCAAACGGTAGCCCTGCTATCCAGTAATTACCCATCAGCGTAAGTACAGCTATAGCGGCCACCACAGGAACAAATACAGCACTGATCTTATCGGCCATCTGCTGTACCGGCGGCTTTTCAGACTGGGCTTCTTTTACCAGCCGCAGTATCTGGCTCATAACAGTATCCTCGCCTACAGCCGTAACATAAGCTTTTACACTGCCCTGTTCCACCATACTGCCGCCTATAAGCTTATCGTTCATCGTACGCGTCAGCGGCAGGCTTTCACCCGTAACAACCGCCTCGTTAACACTGGCCTCCCCCGACAATACCTTACAATCCATAGGCACATACTCCCCGCTTTTGATAAGGATAAGATCCCCCACCTTCAGGCTCGCGCTGTCAACAGGGAACACATGCTCCTGAAACTTGTCGTCAAAAGCGATCATATTCGCCATCACCTTCTGCGATACGGTAAGACGCCGGATATTGGCCTGGGTTGTTTCTACAGTCTTGTCTTCAAGCAAGTAGCCCAGGAACACCAGTGTAAGAATGGTAGCGGTAGTTTCAAAGAACAGGTAGTTTGCCGCATCAGCGCTGAACATCCCTATAAGACTGTAAATAAAAGCAGAAGTAGCGCCCATCGCTACCAGTACGTTCATATTGGGAATGCCCTTCAACAAACTCTTGATGGCGCTGCGGCCAAAAAAATCCATTCCAACAATATACACAGGTAACGTAAGTCCCAACTGTACCCACGGGTTCATCAGCAGATGAATATGTATCCCGGGTAGCATATGTAAGGCCAGGGGTAATGTAAACACCACGCAAAACCAGAAACGCTGCAGATGGTTCTTAAACCATTTTTTCTTTTTAACGGCTTTATTCGCGCTGCCAGGACCATTGGCTACATGATAACCCAGCCCTTCAATGCCCCGCTCTACCTTGGCAGCCGGTGTGCTGTCATTTATCGCAAAACTTACATCACCGCCTATGAAATTCACTTTCACGTCGGACAACCCTTCCTGCTGTGTGAGATATTTTTCTATGGTGAGCGCACAATTGGTGCAACTCATGCCTTCAACCTTCCAGTTCACCTTTTCCATACTACAAAGTAACACCAAATTTTAAACGTAACTACCGGCCTGCCGGCAGCAGTAACCGCTTTCTGCCCGGCAAGCCATTCACCACCGGTAACACTGTTTCTTCCGGCAACAACGCTCCGGTCTCAGCCAGCCTTTTGCCGCTCTTTCCCGATTTTTAACAGGGAAGCCTCCTTATCAGCAAATTCAAAACTAAATTTGCACCCATGGAACTAAATTATGAGCTGAGCCAGGCGGCCGATACTGCCGCCGCTATATGGGACCAATACGGGCAATATTCCGTTTGGGCCTTTCATGGAGAACTGGGAGCCGGTAAAACAACCTTTATACATGCCCTCTGCTCCCTGCTCAATGTAAAAGATACTGTGAGCAGCCCCACCTTCGCACTCATCAACGAATACAGGAGCGCCAACCGGGGTAGTATCTACCATATGGACTGGTACCGCCTGAAAGACGAAGAAGAAGCCATACAGGCGGGTATCGAAGATTGCCTGTACAGCGGCAGCCTGTGCCTGGTGGAATGGCCCGAAAAAGCCGCCGGCCTCCTGCCCGACGATACGGTTCATATTTACCTGGAAACAACTGGCCCCCATACCAGGCGTATAGTGATAAATAACTGAGTTTCCTCAAAAAAATGTAGTTTTAATCTTATAACCGCATATTATCATGCCAGTAGGAAAGTCTATTGTGAGTACTTCTTTCAGTTACGAGACCTTTGAAGAGAAATTGGATATTAAACGGCAAGGCGCCAAGCTAACCATTGGCATACCTAAGGAAAACGCGCTGCACGAAAAACGTATTTCCCTGATACCGGAAGCGGTGGAAGTATTGGTGAACAACGGTCACGAAGTTATCATTGAACATAAAGCCGGTGAAGGCAGTAAATACAGCGATGGCGACTACAGTGAAGCCGGCGCCCGCATTGCCTACAGCAAAGAAGATGTATACAAAGCGCCGATGATCCTGAAAACGGCCCCCCTCACCGAAGACGACCTTCCTTTCCTGCAATTGAACCAAACGGTTATCTCCCCCATCCACCTGTCGATGCTCAAAAAACCATTGATAGAAAAGTTGATGGAGAAACGTATCACCGCCCTGGGTTTCGAACACCTGAAAGACGACAGCGGTACCTTCCCCATTGTACGCAGCATGAGCGAAATTGCCGGCAGCGCCGTCATGCTCATTGCCGGACAATACCTGGGCAGCCCCGATAATGGTAAAGGTGTATTGCTCGGCGGTATCAGCGGTATTCCTCCTACCAAAGTTATTATTATAGGAGCCGGCGTGGTAGGTGAGTTTGCCACCCGTACAGCCCTGGCCATGGGCGCATCCGTTAAAGTATTCGACAACAACGTCTATCGCCTGAAACGCCTTCAGAACAATCTTGGCGTGCGCGTATGGACCAGCGTTATAGAGCCAAAGATCCTGGCCAAACAACTGAAAACCTGCGAAGTTGCCGTAGGCGCCCTCAGCAGCGACAACGGCCGTTGCCCCATAGTGGTTTCCGAAGATATGGTCCGCGCCATGCGCGCCGGCAGCGTTATCATCGACGTAAGCGTCGACAGAGGCGGCTGCTTCGAAACCAGCGAAATAACCACCCACGAAAAGCCTGTTTTCATTAAACACGACGTCATACACTATTGCGTACCCAATATCCCCAGCGGATTTGCACGCACCGCCAGCCACGCCATCAGCAACGTGCTCATGCCGCTGCTCCTCCTGGCCAGCGACCAGGGCGGCTTCGACGATATGGTATGGCATAACTTCAACCTCCGCCACGGCATCTACCTCTACAAAGGCGCCCTCACCAACTTCTACATCAGTCAGCGCTTCAACCTCAAGTACACAGATCTGAATCTGTTGATCGCAAGCAGGAGATAGCGATAAAGGCAGAATGGTAAATTACAATAACAGGCTTAGGTTATATCTATTTTGCTAAAATAAATGCAGCTTTTGCTAAAAAAAGAGTCGGTTTGGGAAAGTATGCGACAAAGCTTCTTTAAAGCATCCTTAAAGCTTCTCAAAAGCATCTTTAAAAATGCTCGCTTTTTTAGCAAACTTTAGCATTCTTAATATGTATCCAAATCCAGCTTCAGCCGCTCTTTCAGCTCTTTTACCCAGGGATATTGGGAAACAATCCTTTCAAACCGCTGACGGCTGTTGAGAGATACGTTTGCCGGCTGCTCTTCCACCTCCCCTTCTTCCACTACAACATGGAAGGCGATAGAACGGTTATTGAATGCCCTTTGAATGGCATCGATAAGCATAATACGCTCCTGGTCAATAAAGTTCTGCTGGATAAGGGCGTTTACAACTACGCTGAAATGCACATCCGATTCCTGTACCATTTTACAGATCCGGAAAGTATTGGCGGCAGAGTGTTTTTGCTGTTTTTCAAGTTTATCGGCATATTCATCCCAAAGCACGCGAAGCTTGTCCATGTTTAAAGGCTCAGCCTCCTGCACTTCTTCTACCTGGTATTGATCGCCGTATTTATCTCTTAAAGCTTCGAGTAAAGATCGTTTGCTGCGCGGTGCATTACCTGCCGGCGCTGCCATTCCCGGGCCAGCGCCATAAGGCATTACCGGCTGGGCAGTCTGCAATGGCATTCCACCAGACATCATCGTGCCCTCACTGCCATAATAAGGTTGCCCTGATTCATTGACACTGTTTCCCGCCACATCATTGTTGATATAAAGCCTTGCTCCAGAACCGGCCGAACCAACAGCCCCGCCGGGTTGTCCGCCCATCGCAGCCTGATGACTACCCTGGAATCCATTACCGGATGCAACTCCCTGCTGCCCCCCATAACCACCCGGCGCCATTCCGCTACCTGCATTACCGGCGTAACTATTGCCACCTCCTGTGTTACCGGAATAGCCATTGCCACCTCCCGCATTACCGCCGGATGCCATTCCGCCCCCCGGATAAGCATTGCCTCCAATTGGCGCACCGCCACCGGAAGACATGTTCCCGCCAGCCATACTGCCACCGGCTGCATTGCCGCCAGGCGCGCCAGCTCCAGGCTTCTGCTGCAACGCAGCTATGCCTTTCATTTTAAGCGCTACCGGCCCGTCAATTCGCTTTTTTTTTACAACAGCGCCATTCTCTACCGATAACTCCAGCGCCTGTTGCAGGAAATTGAGTTTGATCAAACAAAGCTCTACATGCAGGCGCTTGTTACGCGCCATCTTATAATTGATCTCAGCTTCGTTCAGAATATTTAAAGCGCTTACCAGGTAAGCGGCATTCGCCTGTGCAGCAACACTGGTGTATTTAGACTGCATCCCTTCTACCACATCGAGCAGCGAAGCGGCACGCGCATCCTTACATACCAGCAGGTTACGGATGAATTCAGCAAAACCATTTAATACCAGGTCGCCTTCAAAACCTTTGCGGTTGATTTCATCATATAACAGCATCGCGCCGGCCAGGTCCTGTCGCATCAGGAAATCCAGCAAACGGAAGAAATAATCGTGATCCAGGATGTTTAAATGCTCCAGCGTATTATGATAGGTAACAGAGCCATTGGTAAAGCTCACGATCTTATCCAGGATGCTCAGCGCATCGCGCATACATCCTTCACTTTTCTGGGCAATAACCTGTAAAGCACCTTTTTCGGCCTTGATCTCCTCCTTCGTAACAATAGACTGCAGATGTTCTACCGTATCATTCCCCGTGATGCGCTTGAAGTCGAAGATCTGGCATCGCGAAAGAATGGTGGGTAATATCTTATGCTTCTCAGTAGTGGCCAGGATGAATATGGCATAGGATGGCGGCTCTTCCAGCGTTTTCAGGAACGCATTGAAGGCGCTGGCGCTTAACATGTGCACCTCATCCACAATATATACCTTGTACTTACCGGCCTGGGGCGCAAAACGCACCTGCTCAACCAGCGAACGGATATCGTCCACCGAGTTGTTACTGGCGGCATCGAGCTCGTGAATGTTCAGCGAAGTACCTTCATTGAAAGTACGGCAGGAGTTACAGGTGTCACAAGCCTCTCCATCGGGCTGCAGGTTCTCACAGTTGATGGTTTTGGCCAGAATACGCGCACAGGTGGTCTTACCTACCCCACGCGGACCACAAAACAAAAAAGCATGCGCCAGCTGGTTATGCTTGATCGCATTCTTGAGTGTAGTAGTAATATGAGACTGCCCCACCACCGTATCAAACGTCTGAGGGCGGTATTTCCTCGCCGAAACAATAAACTTATCCATACAGGCTGCAAGATACAAATACTACCGGGTAGCCCGAAATATGCCCCCGGAACTTGCTCTCAAATTATACACAAACCCGCCTTGCCGGACAGCTGCCAGTCCCCCTCTTTCCATCCTTCACCACCGGAGGTTCAAAAATAATATTACCTTGGTGGCATGTTCAAGGAATCATTCAGTGTGTTTGGAAAAAAACCGGCGGCTACCCATACAGGTATCCTCCAATCAAAACATTATAAAAAAGGAGCTTTCGAAAACCTGCACCCTACCCCACAACTGGCCGAAGGCGTAGGTTATGGTAAAGTTTTACGCCATATGCTGCGCAAGCAGAAAACAAGCATTCCGCCCGTACCCATGCCCGTGGTAAAACGGCATATCGATGAACGCCAGTCGGCATTCACCCTTACCTGGTTCGGACATTCCTCCTACCTCCTCCAGGTGAACAACCTGAACATACTGGTCGACCCGGTATTCGGGAAACGCGCCTCCTTTTCCAATGAAATAGGACCCGCCGCCTTCGCAGGAACCAGGGCCTATTCGGTTCACGACCTCCCGCCCCTCGACATCGTGATCATTACGCACGACCACTACGATCACCTCGAATATGAAACCGTTCAGCAACTGAAACATAAAGCAGAACACTGGTACACCTCCCTGGGCGTAGGCTCACACCTCGAGTTCTGGGGCATCTCCCCAAAAAGAACTACGGAACTCGACTGGTGGCAGCAGGTAAGTCTCGCCCCCGAAATAACATTAACGGCTACTCCTGCCCGCCATTTCTCGGGACGCGGATTGGTACGCAATAAAACTTTGTGGTCGTCTTTCGTGCTTAAAACACCCGCTTATAACATTTATATCGGGGGCGACTCCGGCTACGATACGCACTTTAAAGAAATAGGCGAACGCTTTGGCCCGTTTGACATCGCCATCCTCGAATGCGGCCAATACGATCCTTTCTGGCCCTATATCCATATGCAGCCCGAAGAAACCGTACAGGCCGCCAAAGACCTTAATGCCGCTGTACTATTGCCCGTACATTGGGGTAAATTCTCTCTCAGCGCCCACGCATGGGACGACCCTGTTAAACGCGTAACCAAAGCAGCCACCGCTCTACAGCAGCCCATAGCTGTTCCTATGATAGGACAACAGTTTACCCTCCAGGGGCCGCTGCCGGTTCAGCCATGGTGGCTTACTATGACTGGCGGTACTCCATCACAGGATGACGCTCAAAAGGAATAGCCTTATTAAGCATATAACGGTAGGTAACCATCCGGCGGCTTTGTGTTCCGCCAAGATGTTTGTAGATATTGATCATCTTGGGATTCCAGTCGCCGGACCAGCCCATTTCATAACGGTCGTACCAGCCCTTGCCCTGGATAAGCAACGCGCCTTCCTGGATCATGAATGTATCTATCCCAAGCGCCTGGTACTTGGGAACCACCCCAAAAGCCACACCAGTAAAAATGCGGCAGGCCCCGGTCTTCTTCATCCATAACAGGCGTAACTTCTGAATCAGCCCCAGCTTGCCGTTAAAATGACGGAAATATTCATTTAAGTCCGGGATATTGATCCACATGGCAATAGGCTCTTCTTTATAATATGCAAACCAGATAAGACGCTCATCCATTACAGGCTTCATCTTGTTAAAGAGCTTGATCACTTGCTCTGTGGTGATCTCTTTTGCCTCGCCATGCTGTGCCCACGCGGCATTATAAACAGTCGCAAATTCAGCTGCATGTTTCTCCATCTGGCGGATATCGATATGACGGGCAGCATAACCAGGCTTTGTCTTAAACTTGGCATGACGCTCGGCAAAACGCGGTGGCAACGGATCATTCACCATCATCGCGTAATAATACTGGTTGTAGAAATTCTGAAAGCCATACCCCTCGAACAAAGCCTCGTAATAAGGCGGGTTATACGACATGCCATAAATGGGCGCCTTTTCAAACCCTTCCACCATGAGTCCCCACCACTTATCGCGGTCGCCAAAGTTGATGGGGCCGTCCATAGCTTCCATCCCTTTGCTGCGCAGCCATTCGGCTGCCGCATCAAAAAGAAGATTGGCTGCTTCCTGATTATTGATGCAGTCAAAAAAACCGGCACCTCCCGTTGGAAAAGAGGTGCCGTTATTTACATATTTTGAATTGGTAAATGCTGCAATGCGCCCTATCAGTTCGCCGCTATCCGATTTTAATACCCACCTTTTCGATTCACCATACTTATGCTGCCTGTTGGTTAAGGGATCAAATACCTCGTTTACTTCTTTGTCCAGGGGACGAACATAGTTCTTGTTCCCCTTGTTCATCAATACGTTTACCTCTAAAAAATCTTTTGCTGTAGCCGCATTGTTAACTTCTGTCAGGCGCATTTCCAATGATTCTGTTTGGGCGAATATATGGATTTAACGCACAAACAACTTATCAGCCATTTTTTTATCGTGTCCGTAAATATCTTTCCTGAAATTGATCCTGCCATCGCCGTCTACCCACGAAGTAAAATAACAGATGAATACCGATACCGGGTTCTTCACCGTTACCCATTTTTCCTTGGTGCCATGCATAGCACTGTCAATCTTCGTTTCCGTCCATTCCGGCTGATCCTGCAGCAGGTATTGCGCCATTTTAGCCGGTTCGGCTATACGTATACAACCATGGCTAAAGCTGCGGTTGGCGCGGTTAAACAGCTCCCTGTTAGGCGTATCGTGCAGGTAAATATTATAGTTGTTGGGGAAAAGGAACTTCACCAGCCCCAATGAATTCTGAGGCCCCGGCTTTTGCCTTACCACCGGCAGGCCGCCTTCGGTACCAGTGATCTCCATGTTCTGACGGGCCAGGTAATTGCTGTTACGGTTCATCCCCGGCACAATCTCTTTACGCACGATACTCGAAGGCACATTCCAGTAAGGCGCAAATACCACATACTTCAGGCGGCCATTGAAAATAACGGTGCTGTTGCCTTCGGTGCCAACAATCACATTCATCTCAAAAGCCTGGTTGCCTTTCTCGTAAACATGCAATTTATACTCAGGAATATTTACAAGTATATAAGAAGAATCTTTGCCGCTGGGCAGCCATCGTACCCGCTCCATATTTATCAGGATCTGTTTGATACGCTGGTCAATAGGAACGTTTAATTCATTGATGACACCCTGCGATAATTTGCCGTCTACCGTTAATCCCATACGCTGCTGGAAAACCTTTAAAGCATCGGATAAAGAAGCATCAAACGCAGCGCCATTGCTGTCTGCAGCCGCCATATCGCCCAGTGCCTGTAAACGTTGCTTTACCACCACCAGTACGGTATCCGTATCGCCTTGTTTAAGCGTCTTCTTTATACGTGGAATAGAATCCCAGCGTGTGTCTTTCTGTATCTTATCATACTTCGCAAGAAACGATTGCAGCTCATTGTACTGCGGATTCAGCGGGGCATAGTCCGTTCCCTTTTTGCCCTTGGTTTTAATAACGGAATCAAGTACCGCAGTAAGATCTATTTTCTTACGCGGAATGAACCAGCCCAGTTCCGATACATCAAGCTCACTGCCTTCATATACTTTAGAAGCATATTTAAAGAACTGACCGGTAAGATACAGCTCAGTCTTAAGCAGCTTCGCACGATCCTGCATATGCGACGAATCTTTGGTGAAATCGGTATACAGCTTCTCAAGTTGTTTGCTGTACAGGCTGCTGTCCTTCAGCTCTTCTACGGTACTCGATAACAGGTTGAGGAAGTTACCCGCCTGCTCGGCAATACCGGAGCTGTCGAACCACGCATACTCATAGTTGCGATGTTTGTAGAAATCGGAATACGATCCCGCATAGGGCTTGAACACCGTATCGCTTTTCAGGAACGCATCGATCTGCGTACTGTCGAGGAACAGGTTGTTGAACGAAGTTTGCCTGGTGATGGTAGTATCTCTTACAATCGGCTTTTTTTCTTTCTTCTGGTTGCCGCAAGCCCACCATCCGGCCATTGCCAGGCCTGTTAAGACATAGTAGAAGCATTTCTTCATGGTTATCCCGGTTTTTTAACGGTTAAGATCATTGATTTACCAGCAGTGCCGCCGCTACAACACCTGCCGTCTCTGTTCTCAGCCGGGTTACCCCGAGTGATACAGGTTCAAAGCCGTGCTGAAGGGCTTCTGTAATTTCAGAAGATGTAAAATCTCCTTCTGGTCCAATCAAGATAAGCACATCCTGTGCCATTTTTAACTGGGAAATATTGCTTTTTTGAAACGTTTCGCAGTGAGCTATAAGCTTTTGGGAGTAAGAGAACCGGCCAATAGCCTCCGGATAGGCAATAGGCTCATGTAATATGGGCAGCCACAGCTGCTGGCTTTGTAACATGGCCGATATTAATATATGTTGCAAACGATCGAAACGGAAATGCTGTCGCTCCGTGCGCTTGCATAACAGGGGGATTATTTCGCTGACACCCATCTCAGTGGCCTTCTCCAGGAACCACTCGATACGATTGGCATTTTTTAATAATGAAATGCCAACCGCAACCTTACGCAATGGTTTTTCGGAGAAACCCGAACCGTTGATCTGTACCTGGCAGGTCTTTTTATCCGCAGCTTTTATATTGGCGGCAAACCAGTGGCCTTTACCATCGGTAAGCATCACCGCTTCACCTTCACGCATGCGCAATACCTGCACTATATGTTTCCGGCTTTCCTCACTTAGTTCATAAACAGAGACACCCGGTATAATATCTGGTTCAAAAAAATAGGGAGCCATTCCTTAACAATTAAAACGGAGCATCATTTTCTAAGCCATCGTCGAATTCGCCGCTGTTCATACGGCTGCCTTTTTGAATAAAGAAACGGCCGCCATCATCGTTGCCGCCGCCATTGCCGGCATCATTGCCACCGGCGCCACCAGGTCCTAACGGCTTCCAGGTATTTCCACCGCCAGCATTGCCGCCGCCCTGGAATCCGCCACCGCCGGAGAATCCACCGCCACCGCCAAATCCGCCGCCGCCATTCTCATCCTCATCCCACTCATGGAAACGCTGGATAGCCAGGTTTGCCCGCAACTTAATGGTTTCAAGTGAACCGTTACGGTGTTTAGCTATACGCACGTGCGTTTCACCACGCGTACTTTCGCCCATCTCATTGTTCATTACCTCATAGTATTCCGGACGGTAAATGAACATTACCATGTCCGCATCCTGTTCAATCGCACCCGATTCACGAAGGTCACTCAACTGGGGCATCTTACTCTCCTTACGCGTTTCTACCGCCCGGCTTAACTGGCTCAGTGCAATGATAGGCACCTGTAATTCCTTTGCCAGCATCTTCAACGTACGCGAGATGGTACTGATCTCCTGTTCCCTGTTCCCTCCCTTATCTCCGGTGCCGCTCATCAGCTGCAGATAGTCGATAATGATGAAGCCTACATGGTTCTTGTTTACCAGCCTTCGCGCTTTGGCCCGGAATTCAAAGATGTTAAGGGCCGCAGTATCGTCAATAAAAATATTTGCCTGTTCCAGTTTTTTGATCCCCTTGGCATGCAGTTGCTGGTATTCGTAATCTTCCAGCTTACCCCGCGATATCTTCTCCATCAATATCTCGCTCTCCGCCGATAAAATCCTTTGTACCAGCTGAGCCGCACTCATCTCCAAGGAAAAGAAAGCCGTCGCAGTAGGACGTGTAGGGTTCAATGCCGCATTCCGCGCAAGGTTCAGCGCAAACGCCGTCTTACCTACCGCAGGACGTGCCGCCAGGATGATAAGATCCGATTTCTGCCAGCCATAAGTGACCCTGTCTAGCGTAGGAAAACCACTTGGCACACCGGAAATATCGTCGGTACGGTTCCGCAGTTCGTCAATACGGTTAATTGCTTCCGCAAGCGCACTGCTCATTTGTTTATAGTCCGTTTTAAGGAAGTTGTTCGTGATCTTGAAGATCTTGTCTTCCGCCTCATCCATCAGGTCAAACACATCCGTGCTGTCTTCATAAGCCTCACCAATGATCTCACCGCTGATACGTATAAGCTCGCGCTGTATGAACTTCTGTAACACAATACGAGCATGCGTATCGATGTTCGCAGTAGATACAACCGAATTCGTAAGCTTCGTGATATAGTACGGACCACCAACCATCTCCAGCTCCTCCTTCGACTTCAGTTCCTCCACCACCGTAAGTATATCGATAGGAAAGTTTTTCTGAACCAGGCTCTGGAATGCCCGAAAAATACGCTGGTGCGCATCTACATAAAAACAATCAGGCCTCAGGATCTCCGCGACCGCATCAAACGCACTCTTTTCCAGCATTACACCACCCAGTACCGCCTCTTCCAGTTCCCTGGCCTGTGGCGGCACTTTGCCATACACCATGGTACTGAGGTCTACTGAAGGCTTACGCCGGTTTTTCCGGTCTTTATTTAGGTTGGTTAGATCCATTTCACAAACAATTCTAGGGCATTAGTAATCATAAACCAGGTCATCCTTTTAACTGCAAAACGCCGCTTCCCCGGGTCATTCCCCCCATTAAAACGGCTCCGGCGTCACCTCCCGCTGCCAGCTTCCATTCGTCCGCCTGCCATCAATTCAGATAAAGGACGGCGAATATAATAGCAGATTAATTGCCGCAAAGAATTTTCTGCTTCTATTATTTGAACTATTTCAATGCACAATTATTCCACGCCTATTCCCTGGTTTTGCACAGAAAAGTAGGTTTATCCAGCTTATTTCGCATGTTTTACACAATTTACAATAATTTTCCCCTCTCTGCGCCATCGTAATGCACACTTGATGTGCGTAAAGATTTTAAGGTTTTTTAAGGAATAAAACACCCATTTTTCGTAAATAAGAAAAGAACTAATTGTCCAATACTCCTATTTTTGCGCAGCCCATAAGCTCCCCTGGGGGCTTTTAATTTTACTATTAATACAAAGATTGAGTGACAGGCATGATTCACCCTCATACATATATACACCCCAATGCGAGGCTGGCGGAAAACGTTAAAGTGGACCCATTTTCTGTCATCCATCAGGATGTGGAAATAGGCGAAGGCACCTGGATTGGCAGTAACGTAACCATTATGGAAGGCGTTCGTATAGGCAAAAACTGCCGCATCTTCCCCGGAGCCGTATTGGGTGGCGTCCCCCAGGATCTCAAGTACAAGGGCGAAAAAACCATGGTCGAAATTGGCGACAATACCACCATCCGTGAATTTGTTACCATCAACAGGGGCACCAGCGACCGCTGGAAAACTAAAGTTGGCGACAACTGCCTCATCATGGCCTACACTCACATCGCCCATGACTGTATTATCGGTAACAACTGTATCATGAGCAACAGCGTTCAGTTGGCAGGTCATGTGGTACTGGGCGACTGGGCCTGGATTGCAGGTGTTTGCGCCGTTCACCAGTTCGTTAAAATCGGGCAACACTCCTATATCGGCGGCGGCAGCCTCGTTAGTAAAGACGTTCCTCCCTTCATCAAAGCAGTACGCAGCCCGCTTAGCTACGGCGGCGTGAACAGCGTAGGGCTTAAACGCAGGGGATTCGATCTTGAAAAGATCAATCATATTGCCGATATCTACCGTATTATTTACAACAAAGGCCTCAACACCTCCCAGGCTATGGAATACATAGAGGAAGAACTGCAGGCTACCGACGAACGCGATGATATCCTCGCTTTTATCCGCGACAGCGGACGTGGCATCATCAAAAGATATGCTGGCGGCGGCGACGAAGACTAAAACAGGTATATGAACATTCAATTAACTGATGCCGGCAAACGGTTCAACAGGGATTGGATATTCCGCCATATCAACTTCACATTCGAAGCAGGGCAGCGGTATGCCATTACCGGCCCCAACGGCAGCGGCAAAAGCACTCTATTGCAAGTGCTCGCCGCAAGCATGGAGCCCAGTGAAGGTAAATGCCGCTGGTTTAACGATATGCCGGCCATTTCCGGCAGCAACACAACCATCAGCGGAGCCGCAGCAAACACACCCGGTAACATCACTGCAACAGGGCCTGCGGAAACAAAACCCGTTGAAGCCGATCACGTATTCCGGTACCTCACCTACGCCGCTCCCTATCTCGATATTATCGAGGAAATGTCGGCCCTCGAATTCCTGCGCTTCCACAGCAGTTTTAAGCCCTTTCAGGACGGTATCACACCCGAAAAGATCATTACCCTGCTATCACTCGAAAAAGCCGCACATAAGCAGATAAGATATTATAGCAGCGGTATGAAACAACGCCTCAAACTGGGTCAGGCCATTTTTGCCGGCTCTCCATTGTTATTATTAGATGAACCCTGCACCAACCTCGATGCAGCCGGGTATGCTTTGTACCATCAGCTCATAACAACATACACCGCCGGAAAAACAATAGTAGTAAGCAGCAACGACCCGCAGGAATATAGTTTTTGCCAGCATCATCTTTCCATCCTCGACTATAAATAGCGCTTCAGCAAACGCAGCACGCTGATATTAACACGCCGCGTAAACATTTCCCCGGCGCTAAATCGTAATTCGTAAGGCATTTTGCTGTAATTTCACGGCTCAATTTTTAAACGAGCAACCGATATATTATGGCCGAAGTGATTTTAATGCCTCGCCTGAGCGATACCATGACCGAAGGTGTTATCGCAGCATGGCACAAAAAAGTGGGCGATACCGTTAAGAAAGGAGATCTGTTAGCTGAAATTGAAACTGACAAAGCTACCATGGAACTGGAGAGCTACCAGGAAGGTACTTTACTACATTTAGGCGCAGACAACGGTGGAAAATTACAGGTTAACGACCTGCTGGCGATAATAGGAAACCAGGGAGAAGATATCAGTTCTCTGCTATCTCAGCACGGTGGCGGCGCAAGCCAGCCTGCTGCTGAAAACAAAGCGCCGGAAGCAACTCCTGAAGCCAAAGAAAACAAGTCCGAAGAAAGCCAGCCCGCAGCCAGCACCGCTAATGCAGAAGAAGTTGTGCTCATGCCAAGGCTTAGCGATACCATGACCGAAGGCGTTATCGCCTCCTGGCAGAAAAATGTAGGCGACGCCGTTAAAAGAGGCGATATCCTGGCCGAAATAGAAACCGATAAGGCTACTATGGAGCTGGAAAGCTATAAAGACGGTATCCTGCTTCACCAGGGCGCAAAACCAGGTGAAAAAATTCAGGTCAACGACCTGCTTTGCATTATCGGCAAAGAAGGCACCGACGTTCAGGCCATCCTCAATGGTCTTAAAAGCGGCGGCACTGCACCCGCAGCTGCTCCTAAAGCAGAACAGCCTAAAGCAGAAAGCAATGCTCCTGCCAGCGCTCCCGCAGCACAAAGTGGCGGTGCAGCTGCTCCCCAGGTAGTGAACGAAGGACGCATCTTCGCTTCCCCGCTCGCTAAAAAAGTAGCAGAAGAAAAAGGCATCGACCTCAAATATGTAAAAGGTAGCGGCGACAACGGTAGGATCGTTAAAGCCGACATCGAAAACTATAAACCCCAGGCTGCTCCGCAACAGGCGCCTGCGGCTAAATCTGCAGCCCCTGCAGCTCCTGCCGGACAAGTTAGCTTCGACGAGATCCCCGTATCGCAAATGCGTAAGGTGATCTCCAAACGCTTGAGCGAAAGCAAATTCGGCGCTCCCGAATTCTATGTGACCATGGTAATTGACATGGACGCCGCCGTAGCTGCACGTACGAAGATCAATGAAAACGCTAAGGTGAAAGTAAGCTTCAACGACCTCGTGCTGAAAGCCGTAGCTTTATCACTGAAACAACATCCCGCTATCAACAGCAGCTGGCTGGGCGATAAGATCCGTATCAACCACCACGTAAACATCGGTGTAGCCGTTGCAGTTGACGAAGGATTACTGGTTCCTGTAGTACGCTTCGCCGATACTAAAACCTTAACCCAGATCAGCTCCGAAGTGAAAGACTTCGCTCAGAAAGCAAAAGATAAAAAACTGCAGCCTTCTGATTGGGAAGGAAGCACCTTCACCATCTCTAACCTGGGCATGTTTGGCGTAGACGAATTTACTGCCATCATCAACCCACCGGATTCCTGTATCCTCGCTGTAGGCGGTATCAGCAAAGTTCCCGTTGTTAAAAACGGACAGGTGGTACCAGGCAATATCATGAAAGTAACGTTAACCTGCGACCACCGCACTGTTGACGGCGCTACAGGTGCTGCCTTCTTACAAACCGTTAAGAACTACCTCGAAGAGCCACTGAGAATGCTCCTCTAAGGTTATAAAAGCATATAAAAAAAGCCTCCTTTCCACGGGAGGCTTTTTTTATACCACTCCTCAACGCCTTTAGCACAGCTTTCCTCTCTCATCCACAGCTATAACCTCAAAAAAGAAGCTGCATCGTATTACTACGATACAGCTTCTCTTTATTTATATGCTTTAGTGCAGAAAACTATTCCGCATTAATTAATCTTCGTCTTCATCATCGTCGTCGTCGTCATCTTCATCGTCAACCAACGCATCATCATCGTCTTCTTTGTCAAAATCTTCATCGAAGTCGTCATTAGCCTCAGGTGTTTCTACCGGAGGTACCACTTCTTCTTCAGGCTCTGTCACCTCTGGCTCCTGGCCAAATAAGGTCGATGGTAATTGCTCCTCAACTACAGGATTAGGCGTAGTTACAGGTATTGCCTTAGCAGGCTTTTTGGGAGCTATTTTCTTTGGAATTGCTTTTTTGGGAGCAGCTTTCTTCGGAGCTACACTTTTCACAGCTTTTTTAGGAGCAACCTTCTTGGGAGCCGCTTTTTTAGGGGCAGCCTTTTTAACGATGGTTTTTGCCGCTTTTTTGGGAGCTATTTTTTTGGCTGCCTTTTTAGGTGCAGCTACTTTTTTGGGAGCAGCTTTTTTAACTACTTTCTTGGCTGCTTTTTTGGGGGCAGCCACTTTTTTAGGAGCTACTTTTTTCGCCGCCTTTTTAGGAGCAGCTACTTTTTTGGGAGCAGCTTTCTTAACTATTTTCTTTGCAGCTTTCTTAGGAGCGGCAACTTTCTTAGGAGCTACTTTTTTCGCCGCCTTTTTAGGTGCAGCTACCTTTTTAGGAGCAGCTTTTTTAGGGGCAGCTTTCTTTACAGCCTTTTTAGGAGCAGCTTTCTTAACCACCTTCTTAGGGGCGGCTTTCTTAGGTGCAACCTTTTTTTTATTAGCTTTTGCCATGGGATTAGTTATTTAGTAAGAATGATTAGGAAAGTTAAATACAGATTCCCATATTCACTAACTTAATATACACATTTTTTTATAATCTTACACCCTTATACAAAAACCCTGTGCATACACGTTATGCAATTTACCATGCGTACCATAATCCTTCTACTCCTTTTTACATCCGTGACCACTGCGTTTTCGCAGCAATTACAGGCCATCCACGGCTCTGCCTATGCAGGCAGTATGGCGCCCGACTACAACCCGGCAGGTATCTTGAATGCTCCCTATAAATGGGACCTTACTATCCTCGGTGTTCAGGGTAAAACAATGTCCAATGCATTTTACATCGAGCCGTACAGCTTGCTGTCAGCTGCCGATTCAGTATATGCGGTAAGTAAGAACGGTAACTTCAGACGCTATGCACACACTGCCGCAACAGTGAATCTGATGAACTTCCGTTATCAGATCAATGAGGTCTCCGCATTCAGCCTGGGCGCCAATATCCGCTCTTACAATCATGTTAGATCAAGCCCCGTAAACTGGCACGACAGCATGCTGTATGTCTATGAGTTTGCAGCACAGAACCAGCCAACCACTTCCTTATACGCAGCAACACAAAGCAGCGGCTGGCTCGAATTGAAGATGGGATACGCCAGGGTATTAAGCCAAACCTACGCAGGCCGCTGGCAGGGAGGCGTGCAATTGAAATTCATGCGCTCCCTGTCCGGAGCCCATGGCCGTTTGTCAAATATCAACTTTGAACCACGTACATCCCCCAACCCTTTCGTACCGTACGACTTTGCCCTTACCGCTGCCGATGCACGCTATGGCTATTCCAATAACTACGACCGCACCAATAACGATCAGTCGGCAGGCACCAACATCAAACAGTTCCTGAAAGGCATGAGCAACAGCGTAGGGTTAGACCTGGGCGTTGAATACATTCATTACTGGGAAAGCGATGCACTTTACCTCGAAAAACCACCCGCCCCGCACGACTATAACTGGAAATTCTCAGCCGCCCTGCTCGATATAGGCCGCAACACTTATACCTACGGCAAAGCCAGCGCACATGCCTCAGGAGCCAAAGACGGCACCTACGCCAGCAGCCTTCAGAATAAATTCAACGACCTGGAAAATATCAACCAGCTAAGCGATACCATTAAAAGCATTGCCGCCCGCTACGATACCCTGCGCGGCAATTTTTCAATAAACCAGCCCACCAGGCTGCTCATCAACTTCGATAAAAACCTCGAAAAAAATTTTTATGTCAATGCCGAACTCCAATGGAGTATCAGAAGTATCGACAATGTTGGACAACTGAATACTAAGGAGTTAACTACCTTTGCAATTACCCCGCGCTGGGAGAAAAAAGAATTGGGCGTATATCTCCCTGTTCAATATACGCTTGAACGTTCTGCATGGGTAGGACTGGCATTAAAAGCGGGGCCGCTGCTCGTAGGTTTACACAATCTCGGGTGGCTCCTGGGAAAGAAAAGTGTGCCTAATGGCGGCGGTTATGTAACATTGCAGATCAGACCGGGCAATAAAAAAGAAAAAGATGCCCCCTGTCCTGACTATTAGCCAGAAAAAGTTTATAATTTCAGTAAATCTTGAAATTTCAGAAATAGAGCCTGGCTTGGGACAGGAAATAAACTAGAAAACGAAAAAGCCGGAGACAGGAACACATAAAAACAGGAATCGATTGCTAAGGTTGCTTTACCATATTGAAGAAAGAACCCAGAAAAATTATTACGGATGAATTTGCAGGAAGCAAAACAACAATTTGTTCAAAGTTGGGGCGTTTTAGGAAGCCAATGGGGTATTAACCGAACGATGGCACAGGTACATGCACACCTGTTGATAGCAGAAAAACCACTTAGTACCGATGATGTGATGGAAGGACTCAATATCAGTCGCGGTAACGCCAATATGAACATTCGCGAACTGATGGATTGGGGGCTGGTTGACAAAGTAATTATCTCCGGCGACAGGAAAGAGTATTTCTCAGCAGATAAGGATATCTGGCGCGTAGCCACCCGCATTATTGCCCAGCGCAAAAAACGGGAGCTCGACCCCATGTTAAAGGTCCTCAACCAGCTGAATGAGGTGGAAGGCGATAAAAAAGATCCCGAAATAAAAGCTTTTACCGATGTAATTGGCGGTATCCGCAAGTTTGCAGGCCATGCCGAAAAAACATTGGATACTGTCATTAAAGCAGAAGAAAACTGGTTCCTGAACAGTTTTGTCAAACTGCTGAAATAATAAAGGCAAAAAGCAGGGACCAGGGCCGCCTTACCACATTTAGCACGTTGTTTGAAGTATACAAGGTATGCAAACACCAAAGAACACGCTGGTATTGGGCGCATCAACCAATCCGCAACGCTACAGTTTCCTGGCCATCAACAAGCTTGCAGCACACGGCCATCCGGTTGAAGCGATCGGGCTTAAAGAAGGCCATGTAGGCAACGTATCCATAAAAACAGGTCAGCCTCCCTTGCCAGATATCGATACCGTTACCCTTTACCTTGGAGCCGCTAATCAGCGCCCTTATTATGATTATATCCTCTCCCTGCGTCCCAAACGCATTATCTTTAACCCCGGCGCCGAAAACCCCGAACTGGAAGAACTCGCCGGACAAAACAAGATAGAGCCCCTGCACGCCTGTACCCTGGTAATGCTCAGCACAGGCCAGTATTAACCTGGCTCGGCCATCTCCCGGTAAACCCCATCCCGCGCCGGAATGCAGCAACGATCTACGAAAAAGTACGCTTTATATGTATACGATCAGTATAGGATCAGCATAACATTAGCATAAGACCAGTACACGCGCCTGCCGCCTTCCAGCCATACAATAGCACGCTATATATTCTATAAGGCCAAACCACTATAGCTGCATTAGCCTCTATAGGCCGGTATTGCACATTTTCAACCGATGTAAACACCCCGGTCAGGCTCGTTTTACGGGTGTGGGTGGATAAGCTGTTGAAAAATAACGTTCCCGTCATCTGCCAATCCCGTCGGTTACAGCATTTTATACGTAACTTCAAAAAACCTCATTACTTATGCGTTGGAGAAAATTCAATGGAGAAAGCATCCAGCTTCCCATCAAAGATGCAGTTGAAGAGGCTATTAAGAAAGAAACTGCCAAGGGAACACGCCTCAAAGTTTGCATCGGCACAGACAGCCAGGTTAAAGGAGAAGACACAGAATTTGCTACCGTGATCGTTTTCCTCAGGGAACGTAACGGTGGATTTATGTTCATCCACAACGACAAAACCCGCCTCAAGTACAACATCAAGGAAAGAATGCTGGTAGAAGTCGCAAAAAGCATTGAGATCGCCTATGAACTATGCAACCTGTTCATTGAGTACAATGTAGACATGGAAGTTCATGCCGACATTAACACCAATCCCCAGTTCAAAAGCAACGACGCCCTGCGGGAAGCCATGGGTTATATCCTGGGAATGGGATTCGCGTTTAAAGCCAAACCCGAAGCTTTCGCCAGCAGCTGCTGCGCCGATAAGGTCGTGAACTAAAAGGCTGCAAATTAAGTTTTCGTCTGCAAGCAACGCCTCATGTGATTTTGCCACCATAGCACGTAAATGCAAGCCAAATCACATGAAACACGTACTTGCAGCACCCCTTGCCTTCCTGTTACTGGCAGCCTGTAGTAAATCGCCGGCTACCCCGGAACAGCACTCCCTCGTTGGTACCTGGCAGGCAATAGGAGAACGCTCTCATAAAACCCTGGCAGAACCCGGCGGAATACGCTTTTATACCGAAAACCGGAACAGCTACCGCACTTTCATGGAACAACCCCGCATTTTCCTGGTGCATACCCGCACAGATACCACCGTGAAAATGAACTGGGCCCCGGTTCCACCTGCCGAAAATCGAATTTTGTCACGCTTCAATATCGGCCCTCTCGATGTACAGGTTTACCTGCGCTCAGGAATCGAATACAGCATCAGAAACGATACCTTGAGAACTTACGAACACGATTACACTACCGCCAGCGAAGTGCTCACCGAATTCTACTTTAAAAAAGTGCCTCCCCAGGTTGTAGCGTCATGGCTGAAAGGAAACTAACAACCAACCATTACAAACCAAAAACCATCATCATATGAAACCATTACTTGCGATAGCATTCTCATGCCTGCTCCTTGCATCGTGCAGTAAAGACAAATCACCCGTAACGCCGGCGCTCGATAACAGCCACCCCCTCATTGGAACATGGCAGCCAATAGGAGAGCTCAATACCCCGCAGGCGCCCCAATATGGCGTCGTATACTACTACCCCGAGAACGAACGCTCCTACATGACTTTTACGCAAAGCTATAAACTGTATATACGTAATTACAACTCGGCAACTGTATTCAAAACTATTTATAAGCTCATACCTCCCTTGGCAGCAGGCGGCGACACCACCCTCTCTATGGGAGAATATAACAGTGCCGATGTGCTGCCATCCCGCTATGTTTTTACCCACGACACCATGATCCTTTCAGGCGGAAGCACCATGGCGCCATACGTTGCGCACTATTATAAAAAGATCTCTTCCGACACCTCTTTACTACTGCAATCGAAATAGGTTCCTTCAGAACCACCAAAAAAATGGGGCTGACCACACAATGGTCAACCCCATTTTTTTTCAGCATTGATACCAACAAGGAAATTGCCAGCCCTCACAAAGGCTGCCTATACCCCTGTCGCTTCATCCTTGCCCAGGTTCATCCCGGCGATCTGGGTAAGGATCTCATCCTTACCTGTTTTTTTAGTGGCGCTGGTAACAACACTTGCCGGCAGGAACTGCCAGGTTTCACGCATGGCATCGAGAAATGCCTTTACATGACGCTCAACCACCGCAGGCTTTTCTTTATCGGCCTTGGTAAATACTATAGTGAAAGGCACCTCCCAGTGACCAAGCTGGTTCACAAATTCGAGGTCTATCTTCTGAGGCATGTGCCGCGCATCGATCAGTACAAATACATTCACCAGGTTCTCCCGCTTGCGCAGGTAACCCTCGATCATCTGCTCCCATCGCCTCCGGCTGCTCTGGTCTATTTTGGCATAACCATAACCCGGAAGATCCACAAGATACCAGCGCTCTACCGGACCTTTTTCACGCACGGAGCTCTCGATGGTAAAATGATTGATACTTTGTGTTTTACCAGGGCTCGCCGATGTTTTGGCGAGCTTCTGGTTATTACACAACATATTTATAAGAGATGATTTCCCGACGTTACTGCGACCTATAAAGGCATATTCAGGCCTGTCGGCCTTGGGACATTTGTCTACTGCTGGACTTGAAATAAGGTACGTTGCCTTTTTGATCTCCATATTCTGATTACTCACTGATTAAAACCTCTCCCGTCATCTCGGCTGGTATAGGTAACCTCAGCCAGTGCAGGATAGAAGGCGCAATATCGCCCAATTTACCGGGTTTTACAGTTCCTTTAAATTCATTGCTGATCACAAACAACGGTACCAGGTTGGTAGAGTGCTGTGTATTGGGACTTCCGTCTTCATTAACCATGTAGTCGGCATTGCCGTGGTCGGCAGTAAGGAAAACAGTATAACCATGCGGTAAAGCTGCAGAAACAATACGGTTCACGCAGGCGTCAACGGTTTCAACCGCTTTCACTACTGCAGGGAATACACCTGTATGGCCCACCATATCGGCATTCGCAAAGTTCAGGCAAATGAAGTCGGCAGACTCTGCTTCAATTTCAGGAACCAGTTTATCGGTCAGCTCTTTTGCACTCATTTCGGGCTGAAGATCGTAAGTGGCAACTTTGGGAGAAGGCGCCATAATACGGCTTTCACCTTCAAAAGTAGCTTCACGGCCACCGCTGAAGAAGAAGGTCACGTGGGGATATTTCTCCGTTTCTGCAATACGGATCTGCTTTTTGCCATTTGCAGCAAGCACCTCCCCTAATGTATTGTTCAGGTTATCGGTTTCAAAGATCACGTTTACATTACGGTAAGTTTTATCATACTCCGTCATGGTAGTATAATTCAACTGAAGCGTATGCATACCATGTTCAGGATGCTCTTCCTGTGTTAACACCTGCGTGATTTCACGGCAACGGTCGGTACGGAAATTAAAGCAGATCACCACATCGCCATCTTTAATGGTAGCCAGCGGCTGTTGATCGGAACCTATGATAACGGTAGGTAAGATAAATTCATCGGTTACATTCTGTGCGTACGACTGCTCGATAGCTGCCAGCGCATCGGTAGCTTTCACACCTTCGCCTTTTACCAGCGCATCATAAGCCAGTTTCACACGCTCCCAGCGTTTATCACGGTCCATAGCATAATAACGGCCGCTCACGCTTACAATTTTACCTACAGACTGGTTCAGGTGTTCCTGTAAACCGGTGACATAACCCAAACCGCTCTTTGGATCGGTATCACGTCCGTCGGTAAAGGCGTGAATATATACCTGCTCCAGGCCTTCTGCCTTACAGGCATCGCAAATGGCTTTTACATGGCTGGAGTGGCTATGCACACCACCATCGCTCACCAGGCCCAGCAGGTGTAAAGGTTTGTTATTGTTTTTGGCAAAACGGATAGCCTCCAGCAACTTGGGATTCTTTGCGAATTCACCGGTGCGGATAGCAACATTGATACGCTGCAACTCCTGGTAAACAATTCTGCCGGCGCCTAAGTTCAGATGCCCTACTTCACTGTTCCCCATCTGTCCGTCTGGCAAACCTACCTGCTCGCCACAGGTAACCAGTGTTGCATTAGGATATTTACCATATAAACTGCTGACAAAAGGAACATTGGCATTTTGAATTGCATCAGCTGTCTTAACATTTCCGAGTCCCCATCCATCCATGATGACGAGTATTGCTTTCCTGTTTTCCATGTGATAAAACTACGCTAAGTTTAAATAATTACAAGAATTTCGAATAAGGGCTTAACTTTAAGCCCGTTTTAACGCTACCAAAACTGGCACATTTTTGGCGCAGTATCCAATGATAAAAATCATTTAACCTTCAATATGAAAAGATTATTGCTGATGGCAGGCTTAGGTTTCATCCTTCTGTCATTCAAAGCGGTGAGTGGAGATCCTGAGAGTATCATCAGTGCTTTAAAACAAGGCAATGCAGAACAACTGAGCCAGTTTTTTGATAATATCCTGGATATTAAGCTTCCTGAAAAAGATGAGATCAAGAACGTAGGTAAGAACCAGGCTGGTATTACCTTAAAGAACTTCTTCTCCGAAAACCGCGTCAAAGGCTTCGAACTTACTTCGCAACGCGAAATGGGCGGAACCATGTACATGACCGGTAAATTACAGTCCTCGGGTAAAAGCTATAATATTACACTGATGATGAAATCAAAAGGCGACAAAACCTCCATCATTACCGTCCGGATCAATTAAGATCCACTGAAAATAATAGCTAAGTCCTGCACGAAAGCAGGACTTTTCTTTTTTCCTCATTTCCTACCTTTGAAACTATGATAGCACACTTTGATGAACAGCTCGACCATTTAATCCGCGAGGCGTTAAGGGAAGATATAGGCAGCGGCGACCATTCAACGCTTAGCTGTATTCCGGCAGGACAACAGGGCAAAGCCGTTTTAAAGATCAAACAAGACGGTATTCTCGCCGGCGTAGACGTGGCTCATTCCATTTTTACCCTGGTGGAACCTTCCAGCGATATACGTGTATTTAAACATGATGGCGATACCATGACGGCAGGAGAACAGGCTTTTGAAGTAAAAGCCTCCATTCATACCATCCTGAAATGTGAACGGCTGGTATTGAACTGTATGCAGCGTATGAGCGGTATTGCAACCTTAACACGCCGCTATACCAGCCAGCTGCAGGGATATAAAACCCGCCTGCTCGATACGCGTAAAACCACTCCCAACTTCCGCCTCCTCGAAAAAGAAGCAGTACGTATTGGCGGCGGTACCAATCACCGCTTCGGCCTTTACGATATGATCATGCTGAAAGATAATCATATCGATTTCTGCGGCGGACTGGAACCGGCAATTGAAAAAGCATGGTCCTACGTTCAAAAGGAACAGCCCGAACTGAAAATAGAGATCGAAACCCGCAGCCTCGATGACGTAAAAACAGTGATTGCAGCAGGTAAAGGCAAGGTTTTCCGTATTATGCTCGACAACTTCACTCCCGAACAGGTAGCAGAAGCTTTGCAGTTGATCGGTGGCGCATTTGAAACCGAAGCCAGTGGCGGTATTAACCTCAGCAACATTGTAGATTACGCAAAAACAGGCGTAGACTATATAAGCGTAGGCGGCTTGATACACCAGGCGCAAAGCCTGGACCTGAGTCTGAAAGCAGTTATTGTTTGATAAAACACAACAGCGTGTCACAACAGGGCCAACGCCAACGACCGCATACCAACCGCTTTTAGAATTCTTTAACAAAAGCACACACTCGTATGTCGAAAAAAAATAAACCAGACAATAACGGCTTCGTATATAGTACCAACCCCGACTTCCGGTTCGAAGACGAAACGCCTTCCGAAGCAGAAACCCTGCCTCCAGCTCAGCAAAAACTGCGTGTCAGGCTCGACACCAAACAACGTGCAGGCAAAGCGGTGACACTGGTAACCGGGTTCATTGGCACCCAGGATGATCTTGAAACACTGGGTAAACAATTGAAAAACTTCTGCGGTACCGGCGGCGCCGTTAAAGACGGCGAAGCCATTATCCAGGGCGACCAGCGTGAAAAGGTATTACAGTGGCTGCTGAAGAATAATTACAAGCAATCTAAAAAGGTCTGATTCAACCATTAGCCCCTATAGCAGGAATTATTTTATACCGGAGCAACGTTTGCGAACATTCACACATCAGAATGACGGTATAAACCTTAATACTATTGACATGAAGCAAGTTCTGTTTATTGTGGTCGTATGTGTTCTTGCAGGAACTATCTTAACCAGTTGTAGTAAAAACGCCAGTTACACCCCGCCTCCCGATACAAAGGTTTCGTTTGCGAATCTTTCCGCCAGGCACCCCTCATTGGATTTTTATGGCGGCACCGCCCAAATTGTAAAAGTGGCGTCTGCTATTAACTACCAGTCTGTTTCAGGTTTTACAACTGCAGCAGCCACGCTTTATGGTGTTGTTGCCGATACAGCCGGACAAAGCGATAATAACCCTGTAATAGCGCAATTAACAACACTCGGCGGCGGAACCGCCAATACCGTCATCGTTGTAGATACATCATTACAGGCAACACGTGCCGTTATTACAACAGATTTTTTTACTACTGTATCAGCAGATTCTGCCCGCATCCGTTGCTTTCACTTTTCACCCGATGCACCAAAACTGGATTTCTATATCAGCAGCGTAACAACACCCGACTTTACACGCGACTTTCTGTTTCGTCAGAACAGTAACGAAAATGTGGCATCGCTTGCCTTCAAATATTACCTGAAAGGAGATTATGTGATCATTGCCCGCGAAGCCGGCACAAGCAATGAAGTGGCCAGGCTGCCGGTATCACTGGCAGGTACTAAACATTACACCCTGTACTCCTCCGGCTTCCTCAGTAAAGCAGGTACAGCCGAAGGCTTTAAAATAGGATTACTGTTACAGGACTTTTAACAGAATACACCTGTTGTTTGTAACAACGAAATCAAATAAGTCTCACAGCATAAGAATTCCCATAGAATAAAACGAGGCCGTATCATAAGTGCGATACGGCCTCGTTTTATTCGGGTACCTGATGGAGCCGGGTTCGCGTTTAAGCAATTCTCAGCGGCTATTTTTATTTATGACCCACCCTCTCCTTATTTTAACCCCGGATCCTAAACAAGCACCGGGCGATCATTCTTATAACTATTCCCTGGCAACTATTGTCCCTGGGCAAGACTATAACCTTTTTTATCACCAAACTGGTTCAGCAGTTCAAGAGAACAGATCTTGAAGTCGCCGCTCAGGCTAACATACAAACCTATTACATCCTGCTGGTTCAGTTCCAGGTCGTCTATCGATTCGAAACGTGCATTATACTGGTTTACCAGGTTGGTGAACTTGGAACCCGTAGGCCAAACCTGTGTACCCCTGTTGCTGATATTAACCAGGTTGAATTTAACGCCGGCATGACGCTGGCATTTCTTAGCGATCTCTTCAGGCTGCACATTGCTCTCGATGAACATATCAACACCAACTATCTTGTCGGAACCTGCTTCCGTACTTTCCATCATCGCATTCTTCTCCAGGTCCCACACAGTGCAGGTAGAAGGCTGATCAGACATGCTTGGTTTAGGATTGTTGGCAGGCTTCTTACCAAAGTTGGCGATGATAGCATTCGCAAACTCTGTTGTATTCAGGGAAGGCTTGCTGCGATCGCCAAAGTCACCGGTATGCACACCGCTTTCCAGCGTATATAACAATGCATTTTCTATAATCGAAGCTTTGTCGTACAAACCAAGGTGCTGTAACAAAGAAAGACCACTCAGCAGTAAAGCCGTAGGGTTGGCAATATTTTTACCTGCAATATCAGGAGCCGTACCATGTACCGCTTCAAAGATGCTGATATGATCGCCTACGTTGGCAGAAGGAGCAAAGCCCAAACCACCTACCAGGCCGGCGCAAAGATCGGATACGATATCACCTTGCAGGTTGGTAAGCACCACCACATCAAAAGTATCGGGGCGTGTTACCAGCTTCATACAAAGATCATCAACAATAACGTCATCGGCCTTCAGGTTGGGATAGTTCTTGGCTACTTCATAAAAGCACTCCAGGAAAAGACCATCCGTGATCTTCATGATGTTTGCTTTATGACCGCAGGTAATACGGCGTGCGCCTTTTTTGCTGGCCATTTCAAAAGCATATTTTATCACCTGCATACTTCCCGGACGGGTAATAAAACGGCGGCTGAGCGCTACGTCATGCGTAAGCATGTGCTCTACCCCACCATAGGTATCTTCAATATTTTCACGAACAATAGTAACATCGATGGGAATACCTGCTTTACTGAAAACAGTATCCACACCACTCAGAGTCTGGAATACACGCTTGTTGGCATAAGTGTTCCAGGTTTTACGGGCAGTAACATTAATACTTTTAACCCCTTTGCCTTTAGGCGTTTCCATGGGCCCTTTAAATAAAATGCCGAGGCTTTCGATCGTTTGCTGGGCTTCGGCGGTCATGCCATTGCTAAATCCTTTATCAAACACCCATTTTCCCATGTCTACGAACTCGTAGGTAAGAGGTACCTGTGCAGCCTGAAAAATAGAAAGAACAGCATCCATAATCTCCGGTCCAATACCATCGCCTTTTGCTACAGCAATTTTTGTCATCGTCCTGAATTTTGAGTTGTATAAATAGATTGAGTGGGGCAAAGGTACTATGGCGCGTCCATTTTACATATTAAAGAAAATGGAAAACGTACGATCCTGTAAATGCGGGAAAAAATGACTGGTTTTTGTTATACTTAAATCCGTAATTTTATAGCAGAGCAAGATTTACTGCATGATTACAAAAACTTCCGAAGGTGTTCAGATCAGCGTAGAAACGTTCTACCAGGATGAATACAGCCACCCCGTGAACAACGAATTTATGTTTGCGTACCGTATTACTATTGAAAACCTGAATCATTTCACAGTGAAATTGCTGCGCCGCCATTGGTTTATCTTCGATAGCAATAGCCAAAACCGCGAAGTAGAAGGAGAAGGCGTAGTAGGCATACAGCCCGTATTAGAGCCAGGTAAACAATTCCAATACGTAAGCGGATGTAACCTCCGTACAGAAATAGGCCGCATGCAAGGCACCTATCTCATGGAGAACCAGGATACCAAAACGACCTTTATCGTTAAGATCCCTCCTTTCCAGATGGTGGTTCCTTTCAAAAATAACTGATCTCAATACCACACAAGCTTATCTCGGCTTGTACTTCGCCTCGTCAAATAGCTGCCTGGCAGGCGTTCTCATCAACTCCTGCGGAGTAAGATCTTTTTGCTTTTCCGCCCACTTCTTAACGATCTGCCATCCGGTGAACTGGCCTATAAACCCGGGCGATTCTTCTCCCAATACAGGCGTTTTAGGTCCGTCGTTTACATAATCCCTGATAACAATGGGATCGGTAGCATATAACAGGTCGTTTTGTACAAAAGTGTTCCAGATCAACGCCTCGTGTTTATAACAGCCCTCCAGCTGCTTTTCGGTGTATCCCAGCTTCAGGTGTTCCGCCGTTTCGGGCAACAGCAGATCAAGCAGGTACATACGTTTGCCAAGTTCCACCATCTGCTCCGCCAAAGGGCGGTTGCCGGCTTTGTAAGGGTACATATCGTCAACAATATTGCGCATGCAGTTGACAGGGATATAAACAGCCTCAAAACGTTTCGATTGATACGAAGGATAGATCTCCCGGAAGTAATCCATCTGGTAAGCCGAAAAATCCTTACCCAGGTAAAGCTGTAACCCTACGGCAAAGCCCGAATTCGTTAACACATTGGCATACCCTTCAACAGGGCCTACAAATGTTATCAGCGATTCAGGCAGTTTATATCCCGGGAAATAATAACCGGTTAACTGAAGCGCATGCACCAGCTCCTTTTCCAACGATCCCAGGTTGCGGTAACGCAGTTGTACCGAATCGTACACGGGCTTGTAATCGTGGATAAAACGCTTCAGCATCGCCACGGTACTGTCTTCCTGTGGAGGCAATGCCAGTATGTTATACAGGTAATCGTTAAGGAAACCGGGGTAATGTTGCTGCAGCCTGGTTAACGCAGCGCCCAGGTCTGTTGTATCCAGCGAAAACAGCTCCTGGTCAAAGCGCTTTACTTCAAACTTCACCTTTATATGAGACACATCAGGAACTTTTCTTTTGGAGCCGCCGCCGCACGACAAAAGCATAACAGCAGCACATGCCCACACGAATAAACGATAGATACCCGGATTCTTCATACTGCAAACGTACATGAACTTTTTCGTTCACAGATCGTACTCAAATACGAACGAAAAGTTTCACGGCCGATACGCCCGAACGCTACAAAACAGTATTTGCAGGAGAAATTAAAGGAAACCTTACATCTATGAAGATTGAGCATAATTCTTGAACTTCGTAGCAGAAATATGTTTTATGAAGATTGTACTGGCGCAACAGAACTACCATATCGGCAACTTTGAACGTAATACGGAAAAGATCATACAGGCTATTGCCACAGCAAAAACACAGGGAGCAGACCTCATTGTTTTCAGCGAAATGAGCATCTGCGGCTATCCTGCACGCGACTTTGTAGAGTTCAACGACTTCATCAATAAATGTTACGACAGCATCGACCGTATTAAAGAACACGCCGATGGCATTGGTGTACTGGTAGGTTCACCCGCCCGTAACAACCGCAGCGGCAAAAGCCTGTTCAATGCCGCTTTCCTGTTATACGATAAACAAATACAGGCCGAGATCCATAAAACCTTACTTCCTACCTACGACGTGTTCGATGAATACCGCTATTTTGAACCGGCATTCGACTGGCAGGTAATTCCCTTCAAAGGCAAGAAACTCGCAATCACCATCTGTGAAGATATCTGGAACCTGGGCGATAGCATCCTGTATCGCCAGTGTCCTATGGACCAGCTGATACAACAGCAGCCCGATGTTATGATCAACCTGAGCGCTTCCCCGTTCGATTATACACACGACGAAGACCGCAAAGCCATTGTAAAGTCGAACGTGCTGAAATACGGCATTCCCATGTTCTATTGTAATGCTGTTGGCAGTCAAACGGAGATCGTATTCGACGGCGGCTCCCTCATTTTCGATGGCGCGGGCAACCTGCGTAAAACACTCCCGCTTTTCGAGGAAGCAATAGACGGCGCCACCCTGCTCGATAATGGCGACCTGGATGTACCTGTATTGGAGCCTGTTTCGCGCATACCCAGCCATGCCCTCAATCCGGCCACACTGGAGCCGGAGCTGAACATAGAACAGATTTACCAGGCGCTGGTAATGGGCATCAAAGATTACTTCTCCAAGATGGGCTTTACCAAAGCCATCCTGGGTTCTTCCGGTGGCATTGACTCGGCAGTAACCCTGGCCCTGGCCTGCGAAGCCCTTGGCAAAGAAAATGTGCGCGCGATACTAATGCCCTCACCGTATTCTACAGAACATTCGGTGAACGATGCGGTACAATTAAGCGTGAACCTTGGCAACCCCTACGATATTGTGCGCATCAACGATGTGTATAACAGTCTTCTGAACACTTTGAAACCCATTTTCCAGGACCTGCCTTTTTCCCTGGCCGAAGAGAACATGCAAAGCAGGACCCGCGGAAACCTGCTGATGGCTATCTCCAATAAATTCGGGTATATCCTGCTCAATACCTCCAACAAAAGTGAACTGGCTACAGGCTACGGCACCCTTTACGGCGATATGGCCGGCGGATTGGGCGTACTGGGCGATTGTTACAAACTACAGGTGTATGCACTGGCCCGCTACATGAACAGGAACCAGGAAATAATCCCCGAAAACATCATCACCAAGGCTCCAAGTGCAGAACTGCGTCCCGAACAAAAAGACAGCGACAGTTTACCTGAATACGATATTCTCGATAACATTCTATATCAATACATCGAAAGACGTATGGGGCCTGCCGAGATCAAGGCGCTCGGTTACGATGCAGCCCTCACAGACAGGGTGCTTAAACTGGTGAATATGAACGAATACAAGCGAAACCAGTTCTGCCCCATTATCCGGGTATCTCCCAAAGCCTTTGGCGTGGGTCGCCGGGTGCCTATTGTTGGAAAATATCTGTCCTAACAGGGGCCAGGTGGCTATTTTCTGTTGTCCGGCGTGCCGGAAACGGCATTTCCGCGCGGGAAAGCCGGATTTTAAATTTGTATTCCGGGGAAAAGTGCTGTAAACCCGGGCGGGTGGCCCAGGTCAAGTGCGATGCAAGTGCGATACAAGTGCGATGCTGGTCCGATACAATTGCGGTTTAGGTATGCTTATGGTATACCCAAGCCTGGTTCCTGCTTCGCTTGAGTGTTCTTATGGGATAAATTGACGGCGGTATTGGCTTTGTAATTAGAAACGGGGTGGTGTAATGATGATTTTTTATGGCTGCATTGGTTTATATAAGCTTTGCATCAGCATTTTAGGGTCACCGCCCTTAATACTGGCCTAAACAGGTTTACGACTTGCCTTATTTAAAATATAACTTTTTTTTATTGAGGGAATCTGTAAATTACTTCCTCAATTTTCTATGGAACCAAGTGCAGAAGCCTATTTTCCAGGTAGGAGGACGCGGCCGGCGTTTCATTCGAGTACAAGAAATTTAAAAAATAAGGAAGAATGAAAAAGAATTTATTGTGGCTATTAATGGCTGCTCCATTAGGCGTATGGGCCCAGGAAACCCCATATACCATCAACGGAGAACTGAAGAATTTCACCAATGAACAGTCCTCTATATTACTGTTCTATCAGAAAGCAGGTAAAAGAGTATTTGATACAGCCCAGCTGGTAAATGGCAAATACACATTTAAAGGCGTAGTGGGCGAAGATATTGTTTCTGCCAATCTTCTGGCTGCCAACCCCGGCCCTATGGGTGTCCTTCCCAAATACGTTGCAACCGTGTTCCTGGAACCAGGTACTATCAACGTTTCACACGTTGATTCCTTTTCAAATGCAGTGATCACCGGTGCGCCTGCCAATGCCGACTATGCAAAGCTGAAGAAAGGGCTGGCTCCTTACGAAGAACAGTTCAAACCATTGTTAGCGCAATACCAGGCTGCACGTTCAGCCGGCGACGAAGCAACCATGAATAAGCTGGAACCACAGCTCGAAGCTATCGACAGTACAATGAAAGAAGATGGTTATTTAGGATTTTTCCGGTCAAACCCAACTTCTCCTATTGCACTAATAACATTACAGCAGGCTATGCCTTACGACATAGATGCCGACAAGTATCAGCCTTTATACGATAAACTCAGCGAAAAAGCCAAACAAAGCGCTTCAGGCAAGGCCCTGCAGCAAAGAATTCAGGCGTCGAAACTTACTGGTATAGGCCAGGTAGCTCCCGATTTCACACAAAACGATACGCTCGGCAATCCCGTTAAACTGTCTTCGTTCCGTGGAAAATATGTATTGGTCGATTTCTGGGCAAGCTGGTGCGGTCCCTGCCGTAAAGAGAACCCCAACGTTGTAAAGGCTTTCAATACTTATAAGAACAAAGGCTTTACCATCTTAGGTGTATCATTGGACAACGCCAATGCGAAAGACAAATGGCTGGATGCCATTCACAAAGACGGCTTAACCTGGACACAGGTTTCCGACCTTCAGGGCTGGGCCAACGCTGCCGCAAAATCTTATGGTGTAAACGCCATCCCTCAAAACTTCCTGATCGATCCGCAGGGTAAGATCGTAGGTAAGAACCTCAGGGGCGAAGACCTGGAAAAGAAACTGGCGGAGGTGTTATAGAAAAAATAAGCATCAGCATTATTTTATCATACGAGGCTGACTCTTGCGGGTCAGCCTCTGTTTTTACTGGCTATTATACTTACTGCATTGCCGCCAGCTTTTGTTGCAACGTTTATACTCTATTTTTATAGCGGCATTTATTTTTTATTTATTTGCTCATTTGTGATGATGACGAATACTAACCTTCCATCCGAAATAGAACAATACGTTATTGATTTTGTAAAGCAACTACGCAAGGATAGAAAGCTTTCACAGGAAGACATTGGTAATATTATAGGTGTATCCCGCTCCTATATTCAGGATATCGAAAGCCTTTCCCGGAGTGCAACGTATAATCTAGATCATATCAACTCATTATCCGATTATTTTAAACTCTCGCCGCAGGCATTTTTACCCCCAAAAGCTTTTCCCAATTAAGCAATTGGCCAGTGACAAGGATAAACCTTACTACAATTGTCAGCACTTTATTAAATTTATGGTACTACGGAAGAATCATACTCTTCTAAAAGATATTGTTATGCTGTAACAGCCGGATATTTACCCAAAAGAATAGATAATTCCGGAAACTTCACTAACTACAATGTAACAATATTATTAGCCTGATTTAATTTTCAACTTCCAGCCCTTCCCCCTTTTGGGTTTAAGGCTTTTCAAAACAGTAACGATGGCTACTAATATTATTCCTCCATCTGAGATTGAACAGCACGTCATTGATTTTGTAACAAATCTACATAAGGGAAAAGCTTTCACAGGAAGATATAGGCAATATTATAGGGGTTTCTCGCTCTTTCATTAATAACGTGGAAAGAATGGAGCCAAGTATAATCTTAACCACATTAATGCACTAGCTGATTACTTTAAGCTTTCACCGCAGGCATTCCTGCCTTTTAAAGCCTATTCAAGTTAAGCGCATCACATTGTGATCACAAAATTCTCGCAAGCTTATGGCTTGCAAAGACTTAGGTCATAATTAGTATTATTGAAACGTTATATTACTAACAGGCTATATAAAATGACCTTTATATATATTGTATATACAAAACAATTGTATAACTTTGCGTTGTTCATTGTACCATTCTAGGACAATTGAGCTTCGAAACCCGATGTGTCATGAAATACACCGGGTTTTGCGTTTTTATAATACGGCATCCAGCTTTTGGGCTAGTTTTTGAGCAATTTGTTTAGTGCCCCCTTTATCTTTTGTAAGGTGAAAAGCAGTTATTAAATAATAATCGGCAGTTACTGTGTAAGGTTCTAAGACCACTACATATTGTTCCGCCTGGTCGTACAGGTAAGTTCTTGGAACATCTCCTCTACCTTTTATCCTATCGATATAGCTAAAAACGACGAAACCATCAGCTTTTCTTTCTTCAATATGGTGCTTAACCCAATGCAATCTTAAACACCTTCCATCATCCCAATCAGATCTCTTTTTTATAATTTTTCCGTCAGAATCTTTTATTTCTATGGCAGCTTTTGTCAGGTGATCGAATAGTACGTCTAAAGCAGGTTGTCCGTCTGCGTTTTTTATGGGACGTATTTTTTTTGTTCTGAAAGCCAAGGTATCATTACTTTCAATATCCCTATTAAAAATAGCTCTCAAAGAAGCCGCTCTCTGCGGCTCATTAAGATGGGGGAGTTCCAAAAACTGGTTATATACTTTGAT